>DATFUN010000280.1:0-9489 GCA_035260805.1 Myxococcales bacterium
CGCAGCAGCTCGAAGGCCGGCCGGACGTCCGGCCACGCGGGCAGCTCGGAGAAGACGTCGAGGATCTGGTCGACCTCTGCCCGCTCTGGTTGCCGACCCGATGCCGAGAAGAGAACCTGCAGGCTGCCCGCCATCACTTCGCGGAAACGGTGGAAGTCCCCGGCGACCTCCAGCGCGAACGCGTCCCGCAGGGTCCGTGCGAACAGCAGGTCCAGCGAAGACTTCGGCAGTCGTATTCGACATCTTCGGCACCCTCTTTTCCCTCGCGCCCCTGGGCGAGAGGCTGGAGCGCGCCGGCCTGCCGAAGTCTTCGCTGGACCTGCTGTTCGCACGGACCCTGCGGGACGCGTTCGCGCTGGAGGTCGCCGGGGACTTCCACCGTTTCCGCGACGTGATAGCGGGCAGCCTGCAGGTTCTCTTCTCGGCATCGGGTCGGCAACCAGAGCGGGCGGAGGTCGACCAGATCCTCGACGTCTTCTCCGAGCTGCCCGCGTGGCCGGACGTCCGGCCGGCCTTCGAGCTGCTGCGGGAGCGCGGAGTGCGGGTCGCCACCCTGGGGAACGGAAGCGCCGCCACCGTGCGCGCGCTGCTGGAGCGCGCAGGCCTCGCTCCGCTGGTCCAGTCGGTGCTTTCCATCGAGGACGCCAAGCACTGGAAGCCGCACGCGGCGGCGTACCGGTACGCCGAGCAGAAGCTCGGGCTTCGAGCTGACCAGCTGGCGCTGGTCGCTGCACACGCCTGGGACGTGCAGGGAGCCAAGCGCGCGGGATGGCGTGCGGCCTGGGTCAGCCGCCTCGAGAAGCAATTCCACCCGGCCATGCAAGCCGGGGACGCGGCAGGGAGCACCGTCGAGGAAGCCGTCCGGGCCCTCCTCGTCGCGCGTTGAGCTCGAGACCAGCGAGGTCCGGCTGGACCGCCGCCTGAACCTGGCCGGCGTCGATCTCGACGGGAACACGCTCTTGATCAGCGGCTCCCAGGGCCGCTGGCTGCGTCGCGACGCGACGTCGATGACTGGCTGGTTCGATCTCCCGGCGGGGCCGCACTTCCTCGACCCGGTCGTCGAAGGAGGGCTGGCGGTCCGCACGGGAGGGGTCTACACCGGCCTCGTCCCCGACGGCGAGGCCCGGCAGACCGCTCTCCCCGGCTGGCTCGAGGCTCGCGCGGCGGGGAGCTTCGCCTCCATCCGTGGCGGAAAGGCGTATGCGTCCTGGGGGAGTGGCTCGACCTGCAGCGCGAGCTCGATCGAAGTCGTGGTCCCCTCGACGGGCAAGTCGTGCGGCTGCCTCTCCGTTCCGGATTTCGCTCCTACCGGAATGCTCTCCAGTTTCGCCCCGTCCGGAACGGTCGGAGTGGACGGTTCGGTGATCGTCCCGCAGCACGCGCCCCGCAACGGGAAGTGCGCCTACAGCCTGTACCCGCAGCTTCTGCGCTGAGCTTCCACAGCGGGTCGCTGCGCGTGCTAAGGCTCGGGCGTGAGCTCGACCCGTATCCGCCGCCGCGTGAACGCGCCCCGTGCGAGGATCTATCGCGCGCTTCTCGATGCGGGCGCCGTCGCGAAGTGGATGGTGCCGGCGGGCATGACCAGCCAGGTGCATGCGTTCGACGCCCGCGAAGGTGGCTCGTTGCGGATCTCGCTCACGTACGACGCGCCGGCCGGGACCGGCAAGACGACCGCGCACACCGACACGTACCACGGCCGTTTCGTGAAGCTCGTGCCGAACGAGCAGGTCGCCTACGTGGCCGAGTTCGAGACGACCGATCCCGCGCTGCGCGGCGAGATGACGATCACGATCACGCTCGCCGATGCAGAGGGCGGCACCGATCTCCTCGCCGTGCACGACGGGCTACCGCCCGGCGTGCCGCTCGCCGACAACGAGACCGGCTGGCGGATGTCGCTCGCAAAACTCGCTGCGCTCGTCGAGGCCGGTTAAGGGAACTTGCCGTCCTTCACCTTCCTCTGCGTCCCGTCGGAGCATGGCCGCTCGAAGCAGAAGTAGGGCTGACGCTAGCCGGTCCGAGATTTGGTTGCCGGACCTGCGGTCAACTGCGGGACCCGATCCTCAAGCACCAGCTGATGACCTTTGGCCCCGACGGTCCTCAGGGACGGGTGTCCAACATCGGTGAGCAGGTCGGCGTATTTGAGGTAGGTCTCGATAGAGGCGACCGTCACGCGGGCTTCAACCGTGATCAGGTCGATCCCTATCAGGGAAACCCTGACCCAAGCGTCAATGACGATTCCCTTGTCGAGGACGCGATCGAGCATGTCGATGAGGCTGGCTCCCGCAGCGGCTCGCTCGACGGCCATTTTGCCCTCTCCGCTCCTGGCCCGAATTCCCCTTGTAGCAGTAGATGAGGGACGCTTCCCCTGCGCAACATTTCGCGCGCCGCGGACGTTCGCATCTGCACCTTTCACTCCTGGTGCGTGTAAGTGTTCGTCGCGCAAGGGGTTCGTGCGTACTACCTACTTAGAACGGGAAGCTGCCTTGATCGCGAAGGGCGTCCGATTCCCCCGCCGGCCGCGAAGGATCGGTGCAGTGGGTTTACTGCCCCACTAGGACGACCGGTCGAACGAGCAAACATCAGGCGTTTGCGATGGAAGGGGATCTACCTGGGCGAGCACCAGTGCATCACCGCCCACGTCGAATTTGAATTTCCACCCCTGGACTTCCAGGCTCAGACCGCTCTCGCGCAGGGATGCCCAGAAGGGACCCTGCCGGTCGACCTTGCCCAGCTCTCGGGCGATCTCCTCGACCTGCTTCTGCGCGGCTCGCAGGGTTTCTTGCGGCACGTCTGCCGTAGTCGGGCACATCACAACCTCAATCGCGCTGGAGTCGGCCACGGCTAGCAGCTTGTCACAAGACAAACGCGCCGTCGCGGCTCGATGAGGCGGAACGGTGGAGCAGCTCTGGCACTACGTCGGCCTGAGGCCCGCGGTCGGGAGGGCAAGGGGGGACCAGCCGGACAAGCGAAAGGCCCAGATTTCTGTCTGAATCCGGGCCTTTCGGGGAGTGAGCGCGGAAGGAATCGAACCTTCAACCTATGGATTAAGAGTCCATTGCTCTGCCAGTTGAGCTACGCGCCCTCATGAGGGGCGGGCTGTCTACCGTCCCGCACCGCTTCCGTCAAGATGGATGGGGTGGCTGACCGGGCTCGAACCGGCAACACCTGGAGTCACAGTCCAGTGCTCTACCATTGAGCTACAGCCACCATACTGATCTCAGTGCCGCAATTCCGGGTGTCAGCGAACGCTCGCCCCCCTCCTCAGTTGGGGTCGCCGGATCTACACGATCGCCCAGGACGGCGCCACCTGCCGGAGCGGCCATGATTCGCGGTCGGTCGGTCGCCGATCAGACCGGCGGTTGACCCACCCGCCGTCCTAAAATACCGTTCTGCGGTCTGCTGTCAGTGCGCCGGACATCGCGCCCATAGCTCAGCTGGATAGAGCGCCAGCCTTCTAAGCTGGATGCCGCAGGTTCGAATCCTGCTGGGCGCGCCAATTCCCTGCAGAAGTCGGGGCGAGAGGATTCGAACCTCCGACCTCCTGCGCCCAAGGCAGGCGCGCTACCAGGCTGCGCTACGCCCCGCGAAGCGAGCGCCGGAAGTACTCGATCTTGCCGGCCCGCGCAACTTCGAGTGTCGGGGGGGCCTGCTACGCTCGTTCACGTGAACGTACCTTCCTCGCAGCTCGAGACGCTCGACGCCCGGCTTCAGGCGCTCGCCTCCGCCGCGTCGCTCGTTCGGTGGCCGCTGCCTCGCGTGCGGGACGAGGTCGAGTCCCTCGCGCTGCTGCGTGCCATCGAGTTCCTGCTGGTCCGCGTCGGGCGTGGCCATGGCGCGATCGACGTCGCCATCGGCGAAAGGCTCGAGTTGCTGAGCATCGGCGACCGGACGCTCGTTCTCGGCTATGCCGGCATCGGCGACTACGCGCGCGAGCAGCTCGGGATCAACGCCAGCACGGCGCAGAAGAAGGTGCGCCTCTCGCGGGAGCTACGCAGCCGTCCGCTGCTGCGGGCGGCCCTGCGCGCCGGCGAAGTGACCATCCGGCAAGCGGAAGCTGTCCTTCCTCTCGCGCGAGGCGAGGCGGAAGCCCACTGGGTAGAGGAGGCCCGCAAGGGCAGCGTTCGCAGGCTACAGGAGGCGGTGAAGAGCGCGACGGGCGTCGGTGCGGAGGAGGATCAGGAGCTGGTTTGCGTCCGCATCCGTTTGCCGGAGGAGGCCCGGCCACTCGTCGAGGAGGCCGAACAGCTGGCCGGGAAGATCGTCGGCGCCACTTCGCCCAGGTGGGTGCGCGCGGAGGCCGTCTGTCACGAGTTCAACGGCTCATTCGAGGCGCCCGGTGACGGTGGCGCGGCAGATGCGTTGCTCGCCGCGCCCGAGGCTGAGTTCCTCGAGCCGATCAAAGAGTGGCTCGAGAAGGAGACGGAGCAATGGGCGTTCCTCGGGCGACCCGACCCCGTCGCCGCGCCCGGCCCCCTCTCAGACGACGCAGATGTGCGCCAGCTGCACCGGGAGCTGTGCATGCTCGTCGAGCGACGCCAGCGGTGGGACGAGGTGTTCGGCCACCTGGCCATGCTGTTCCTCAAGATGGACGGATGGCGGCGCCTCGGGTTCGCCTCGTTCGGGCACTACTCCAGCGAGCGGCTGGGCATGTGTGAGCGGGCGGTCGAGCAACGCGCTGCGCTCGAGCGCAGGCTGTACGAGCTGCCCGCGCTCCGGGAAGCGATGAGCGAGCGGCGCGTGTCCTACGAGCAGGCGCGGCTCATCGCCCGGCACGCCGACGAGGAGTCGGTCGAGGAGTGGATCGGGCGCGCGGAGCGGCTGACCTGCGTCGCGCTCCGGCGTCAGCTCCTGGGAGAGCGGGAAGCGCAGATGTGCGCGCGGGGCGACTACGAGATCTGGGCGCCCCGGCACGTGGCGGAGCTGCTCCTTTCGACCTTTCGGGCGGCCCGGAAGGCCGCGGGACGCGGGCTTTCCGCCGGCGAATGCTACGGCAGGATGGCGGCGCACTTCGTGGAGACCTGGAAACCCGCCCTGACGCAGGCGAACACGGTCCAGAGGCGCGTTCTCGAGCGGGATCGCTGGTCGTGCCAGGTGCCGGGCTGCAGCCGCCCCGCCGCGCACGTCCACCACGTCGAGTTCCGCTCGGCCGGCGGGTCGGACGATCCGTCCAACCTGGTCAGCCTGTGCGCCGCGCACCACCTGCGCGGCGTTCACATGGGGCGGCTCCGCGTCCGCGGGAAGGCGCCGGATGGGCTGCGTTGGGAGGTGAAGGCCCCGGATGGTCTCTGGCGCGAGCTGGGGCCGCTGGGCTGACATACAGACCGCGCTCGTCACCTGCGGCGGCGCTGGAGCCGCGTGGATGCCCGCTACTTCAGATCGCCGTCCCGCGCTAGCCGCTCCAGCACCGGGTGCAACCGCCGCAGCGCGCGCCCGCGGTGGCTGAGGCGGTTCTTCTCCGCCGATTCCAGCTCCGCCAGCGTCCGCCCCGGCGTCTCGTCGGGCAGGAAGAGCGGGTCGTACCCGAACCCGTTCGCTCCCCGCGGGGCTTCCGCGATGCGGCCGTCCACGCGGCCCTCGGCCCGGTAGAGGCGCTGCCCGTCGGGAGACGCCAGAGCGACCGCGCAGAAGAAGTGGGCCGTCCGCCGCCCCGGCGGGACCGCGCCGAGGTGATCGAGCAGCTTGCGGCGCCGCCCCTCGTCGGTCTCGGCGAAGCGCGCGCTGCGGACGCCGGGGCCGCCCTGCAGAGCGTCCACGCACAGCCCGCTGTCGTCGGCGAGCGTCCAGAGCGAGGCCCGCGGGCCGCAGGTGGTCGCCTTGGCGGCCGCGTTCTCCTGGAAGGTGGCGAACGGCTCCTCGGGCGGGTCGAAGCCCAGGTCGGCGAGCGAGACGAGCTCGAAGTCCAGGCCGCCGAGGATCTCGCGCACCTCCAGAAGCTTGCCCCGATTTCCGGTCGCCACCAGGAGCTTCACTTCGCGTCCTGCGCCTGCGCCTCCGCCAGCGCGGCCGTCTGCGCGCGGTGCAGGTCCTGGATCCCCTTCTGCGCGAGCGCGACCATCTCTTGAAGCTGCTGCGGGCTGAACGGGCGCTTCTCGGCCGTCCCCTGCACCTCGAGCAGCTCGCCCTGGGCATTGCCGATCACGTTCAAGTCCACCTCGGCCGCGAAGTCCTCCTCGTAGTCGAGGTCGAGCAGCACCTGGCCACCCAGGATGCCCACGCTGACCCCGGCGACCGGCGGCCGCAGCGCCTTCTCGCGGCGCATCCGGCGGAGCGCGATCCCCAGGGCGACGTACGCGCCGGTGATCGCGGCCGTCCGGGTGCCGCCGTCCGCCTGCAGCACGTCGCAGTCGATCAGCACCTGCCGCTCGCCGAGCACGGGGAGATCGCACGCGGCGCGGAGCGCGCGGCCGATGAGCCGCTGGATCTCCTGCGTCCGCCCGCTTTGCTTCCCCTTGGCCGCCTCGCGGTCGGTGCGGGTGTGGGTCGAGCGCGGCAGCATGCCGTACTCGGCCGTCACCCAGCCGCGCCCGCTTCCCTTGACGTGGCTGGGCACCCGCTCCTCGGCGCTCGCGGTGCAGAGCACGCGGGTCCGGCCGAACGTGCACAGCACGCTGCCTTCGGCGTGCTCGGTGAACCCGGGGACGATGCGGATGGGGCGCAGCTCCGAGGGAGCCCGGCCTTGTCGAGCCATCCCCTCTGCTACCGCGCCGCGGCCGTAGCCGCAACCGGCGCGACGGAAGACGCGGCAGGAGCGGGACCCGGCGGCGGCCTGCGCCCCACCAGGACGATCTCCGGCAGCACGATGCGGGGCGCGGCGGAGACCAGCCGGCGGGCCAGCACCTCGTCGGCGTACTCCCGCACGGCCGAGGCGAGCGCCCGCGCGATCGCCTTCTGGTGCCGCTCCTTGGCGAGCAGCCTTCCCTCGAGGGGGTGCGAGATGAACCCGACCTCGACCAGCGCGGACGGCATCCGGGTGCCGGCGAGCACCGCGAAGGGCGCCTGCCGTACGCCGCGCCCCGAGATGCGGGCCTCGCGCACCATGCGGCGCTGCACGATCTCCGCCAGGCGGGCGCTGTCGTTTCGCGCCTGCCCGAGCGCCAGGTCCTTGAGGATGCCGCTGACCGCGTCGGCGCGGGCCGCGGGCGCGGCCTCGGGTCCGCCGTTCTCGACCTCGGCGAGCAGCTTCGCCTCCGAGTCGGTCGGGTCGGGGGAGAGGAAGTACGTCTCGACGCCGCGGGTGAGCAGCCGATCCTTCAGCTTGGGCATCGAGTTGCAATGGATCGAGAGGAACAGGTCCGCTCCGGCGTCGTTGGCGATCTGCGCCCGCCGCGCGAGCGGCAGATCGGCATCGGCTTCCCGGGTGAGCACCACCGTAACGCCCGCTTCCTCCATCGCCTCCTTGGTCCGCAGTGCGACCGCGAGCGCCACGTCCTTCTCCACCAGGCCGCCCCTGCCGTGCGCGCCGTCGTGCGGATAGGCGCCGCCATGGCCCGGATCGAGCACGACCACCAGCGCGCGGCGGGGCTCGGCGGCGGCGGCGGCCGACAGGCAGAAGAGCAGGGAGGCGAGGCGTCGCACGGCAGGCAGGATAACAGACCCTTCGGCCCACCCTGAACTTTGCGACGGACGCGTGTCCTACCCGGCGACTACAGCGTCGGCCCGCCCGAGCACCGGTCGCGCAGCTTCCGCGCGGTCTCCGGGGCTACCAGCGTCAGGACGAAGTACACGATGGCAGCCACCACCAGGAGCTTCACGAACAGCCACGCTACGCCGATGAGCAGACCGATGATCCCGCCTGCAACCCCGGCGACGATGCGGATCGCCACCAGGGCAACGAGAGCGACGAGCGCGAGGGTTGCTGCGGTCCGGAACATGTGCTGCCTCCTGACCATCCCTACGCACGGGACGGCGCGGCATTTCAACCCTGCAACGCCCCTTCCAGGGTGACTCCGGGCTCCAGCTTGCCGCGCGGCACGACCTCGCCGATCTGCACCGCGGGCGCGCCCGCGTCGGCCAGCTTGCGCAGGAGCCGCCCGGCGGCGCGCGGAGCCACCGCCGCCAGCATCCCACCGTTCGTCTGGGCGTCCGCGAGCACCAGCCGGTCCGCCTCGCCCATCGCGTCGGGGAACTGCGTGCGCCCCTCGACGAACTCGAGGTTCGAGCGGGTGCCACCCGGCACCAATCCTCCCTGCGCCAGGACGCGCACGCCCGGCAGGACGCGCACCGCGTCGGCGCGGACCAGCGCGCGCGCGGAGCTTGCCCGCAGCATCGAATCGAGGTGGCCGAGCAGCCCGAACCCGGTCACGTCGGTGAGCGCGTGCACGTCCTTCCATGCCCGCGCCAGCGTCTCTCCCGCCGCGCGGTTGAGCGTCTTCATCTGCAAGACGGCGGCGCGCAGGACCTCGGGTGAGGCCTGCTCCTTCTTGATCGCCGACACGACGATCCCGGTGCCCAGCGCCTTGGTGAGCAGCAGCGCATCGCCGGGCCGAGCACCGGAATTGGTGAGCACACGGCGCGGGTCGACCATCCCGGTGACGGCGAGCCCGTACTTGGGCTCGGCGTCGTCGACGCTGTGGCCACCCACGATCGGGCAGCCCGCCTCGTGCGCCTTCTCGGCGCCTCCGGCGAGGATCTCGGTGAGCAGCTCCCACGGCTGGCCGCGCGGGAAGCCGACCAGGTTCAAGGCGTAGAGGGGCTTGCCGCCCATGGCGTACACGTCGGAGATGGCGTTCGCGGCCGCGATGGCGCCGTAGTCGCGCGGGTCGTCCACCACCGGCGCGAAGAAGTCCACGGTGGCGACCAGCGCCCGCTTGGCGTCGAGGCGGAACACCGCCGCGTCGTCGCGCGTCTCGGTGCCGACGACCAGCTGCCGCGGTCGGGGAAAGACCGGTAGGCCGCGCAGGACCTGCGCGAGCTCCGCTGGGCGGAGCTTGCAGGCTCAACCCGAGCCGTGGCTGAGCAGCGTCAGCCGCGGCAGCCTCGGGGCCGGTTGCCCTTTTGCGCTCGAGTCTCGCATCGAAGGCTGCTCTATCACGACTCCAGCTCCACGCGGTCGCCCTCGGCGATCCAGGCGCCGCGCTCCACGAAGCAGTCCAGCGCGAGGGCGCCACCGAAGTCCCGCTGGATGCCGCGCAGGACGGAGACGTCCTGCTCCAGCGTGTCCGGATCGTAGGTGGTCATCACGCAACGCTGCCGCAGCTTCAGCGCGCCGATCACCGCGTCGCCGATGCGCACCAGGCGGCCGGGCCATTCGCGCTCCGCCAGGCCCGGCACTCCGGCGATGACGACATTCGGTCGCAGCCTGCGGCCGTCGTGGCCGAAGGCTTCGATCGCGCCGTCGGTCGCGACCAGCAGGGGCAGCACGTCGAACCGGTCGGCCACGTCCGCGCGCTCGAGGCGGGCGCCGTCCCCGGCCGCCGCGCGCACGTCGCGCGCGACCTCGGCGGAGTCCCACGGCCGGCCGTCGACCAGCGGTTCCCCCGATGCGGAGAG
>DATFUN010000281.1:0-3162 GCA_035260805.1 Myxococcales bacterium
CGGAACAGCACCTGCCCGATCCGCTCCATCCTTCCCTGTTCAGCTTCCACCACGCCCGCTCAAGTACCAGACGCCCCCTCGCCCAGTCACGCCACACCCGCCGGAACCGAGGCGTGAAACGCTTCTAGCCCGTTCCGCGGCGGGAGTTGTTCCCTCAGTTTGGGTGTGCGAGTGCAGCGCCGACGGTGCGGAGGGTGGAGGCGATCTCGGCGGCGTCGCGGGGGCGATCCTCGGGGCGCTTGGCGAGGAGGCGGTCGCAGAGCGTGCTCAGGAGGCGCGGGGCGCCGGGGTTGATCTCCGAGACGGAAGTGGGTCGCCTGCCGACCACCGCTTCGAGCAACGCGAGGTGGTTCTGCTCGGTGAACGGCGGCCGCGCCGCGAGCAGCTCGTACAGAGTGGCCCCGAGCGAATACAGGTCGGCGCGCAGGTCCACCGCCTCCCCGCGGGCCTGCTCCGGGGCCATGTACCGGTACGTGCCCACCGCGCGCCCGGGATCGGTCGCGCGATCCTCGTGGAGCCGCTTCACCAGCCCGAAGTCGACCAGGATCGGCCGGTGGGCGGGCGTGACCAGGATGTTCGAGGGCTTCAAGTCCCGGTGGACCAGCCCGCGCGAATGGATGAAGGAGAGACCGTCGCAGAGCTGCGCCATCGACTCGCACAGCGCGGCGAGCCGCTCCTGCCGGTTCTGGTCGGCCTGCTCGTCGGGCGAGAGCATCGCCTCCACCCCGGTGGTCAGAGCCAGCCGGCGCGCCCGCGCGGCCGCCAGGAAGATGCCCGAGTCCGGCTCGTCGAAGAGCACGTCGAGGTCAACTCCTTCCGAGGCGCCGAGCGCGGGCTCGGGCTCGAGCGGCACGGGCTCGCCCACCACCGACAGCCATTCGCGCAGGCTCAGGCCCTCGACGAACTCCATCGAGAGCCAGGGAATGCCTTCCTCCTCGCCGACGTCGAGCACGCGGACGATGTTCGGATGCGAGAGCGTGCGCAGGGCGGCGAATTCGCGGCGCAGCCGGGTGAGGCCCATCGGGTCGGCCCCGGGCGGCAGCATCTTGAGCGCGACGGTCGCGCCGGTGCGCGAGTCGACCGCCCGGAAGACGGCACCCAGGCCGCCGCGCCCGACCTGCCGCTCGAGACGAAACTGTCCGAACCAGCCGCGCATCCCTTCAACGTAGCGCACGGACGCCCATCCTGGCTGCATGCCAGGCCGCCGCTGCGCTTTTCAAAAGGGTCTAGTGTAAAGTCCTGCGCCTTTTTCGGAGGAGAGTTGCTCACCGAGTTGGAGCTCGCCCACCTGCGGGCCGGGGTCGCCGCCCGGCCGCTCCCCCGTCATGTCGGCATCATCATGGACGGGAACGGCCGCTGGGCGGAGCAACGGGGGCTCCCTCGCCTGGAGGGGCACCGCCGGGGGTCGGACTCGGTGCGCGAAGTGACCCGCGCGGCGCGCAAGCTCGGCCTCCCCGCGCTCACGCTCTACGCCTTCTCGGCGCAGAACTGGAACCGGCCGCCCGACGAGGTCAGCGGCCTGATGGACCTCCTGCGCGACTACCTCCACCGCGAGCGGCCCGAGATCATGGACAACGGCATCCGGCTGCACGCGATAGGCGAGCTGGATCGCCTCCCGTCGCGGGTCCGCGACCCTCTCGAGGAGCTGCGGCGGGACAGCGCGGGGAACTCGGACATGGTCCTCACGCTGGCCCTGAGCTACGGCGGCCGCGAGGAGATCGTCGCCATGGCGCGGAAGGTCGCCGAGGACGCCCACGCCGGCGCGCTGCGGCCGGACCAGGTGGACGCGGAGGCAGTGGAGGAGCGGCTGTGGACCGCCGGCCTGCCGCCGCTCGAGCTGGTGGTGCGCACCAGCGGCGAGGTGCGGGTCTCCAACTTCCTCCTCTGGCAGCTCGCCTACGCGGAGATCCACCTGACCGAGACGCTGTGGCCCGACTTCGGCGAGGAGGCGCTCCTCGTCGCCCTCGACGACTTCCAGAACCGTGAGCGGCGCTTCGGCCAGACGAGCGCGCAGATCCGGCGCGCGCACTGAAGGGATCCGATTGACGCCGAAGGACCGCAACCTCGCCGTGCGCGTCGGGACCGCCCTGGTCCTCTTGCCCCTCGTGCTGTGGCTCCTCTGGCTGGGCGGCCTCCCGTTCGCGCTGCTCGTCTCGGCGGCCGCGGCCATCGCCGCCTGGGAGCTGAACGAGCTGCCCGAACACCAGCGAGATCCGGCGGCGGTCCCCGGCCGGCGCGAGCGCGCGCGCGGCGCCGAGATCGCCTCCATCGCGGCCGCCTTCCTCCTCCCGCTCACCGAGGGGCTGGACGTCCACGGGTTCACCGCGCGCGGCCTCCTCACCGCGCTGGTGATGGTCGCCTTCACCGACGCGCTGCTGTTCGAGCCCGATCTCCCGCGCGCGCCGCAGCGGGTCGGCCTTGCGGTGCTGGGGGCGGTCTATCCCGGCCTCCTGTTCGGCACCGTGGTGCGGCTGCGCCAGCTGCCGGACGGATTCGCCTGGCTTATCCTCACCCTGACCGTGACCTGGCTGAACGACACCGGCGCGTACTTCGCGGGGCGCGCCTACGGGAAGCGCAAGCTCTACCCGCGCATCTCCCCGAGCAAGACCTGGGAAGGCGCCGCCGGCGGGCTCCTGGCCTCGATCGGCGGTGCGTTGGCCGTGAAATCCCTCGGCTGGCTGCCCGGTTTGCCCTGGTGGGGATGTGTGGTCGTAGGTGCGGGAGCGGGCGTGCTGGGGCCGATTGGCGATCTGAGCGAGTCGATGCTCAAGCGCGCGTTCGGAGCCAAGGATTCCAGCCGCCTCCTGCCTGGGCATGGCGGCATGCTGGACCGCATCGACGCCCTCCTCTTCACCGCCCCGTTTGTCCTCTTGTGTGCACGCGTCCTCCCCTACCTTCACTGAAGCAGTGCTGGAAATTCCCGTCATGCACATTACACTGGGCGCAATGGTCTCTTGGATGCACTCAGCCGGCCTGACGCTGGTCTCCTTCGCGGTCCTCATCAGCGTCATCGTGTTCTTCCACGAGCTCGGGCACCTGGTGGTCGGCAAATGGCTGGGCGTCAAGGCGGTCCGCTTCTCGATCGGGTTCGGCCCCAAGCTCTTCGGGTTCCAGTGGGGCGAGACCGAGTACCGCGTCTCGCTGCTCCCGCTCGGCGGGTAC
>DATFUN010000282.1:0-4463 GCA_035260805.1 Myxococcales bacterium
GCCGGGGCCCTGGTGGCCGCGCTTGTTGGAGGGACGGCGTCGATGTCGATGTCGAGATTCGACGTCGAGGTTCGAGGATCGAGATTCGACGGCGAGGTTCGAGGATCGAGATTCGACGGCGAGGTTCGAGCTTCGACAGTCGACGACGAGGTTCGAGGAGCGAGATTCGAGGGCGAGGTTCGAGGAGCGAGATTCGACGGCGAGGTTCGAGGAGCGAGATTCGATTCCGCGATTCGAGGAGCGAGATTCGATTCCGCGATTCGAGCTTCGGGGACCCGGGTAGCGGGGGAGGCAGGGTCTCCCGGCGAGAGGGAGGAGAGATTTCTCTACCTGTTGCGGACCTATCCGGAGAGGGAGGCGAGGGAGACGCTCGTGCAAGTCGAGCAGTTAGTGCAGGAGGGGGAGTTTGCAGAGCATGACCGGGCTGAGTACTGGCTCGGGAGCGCGTGGCTGGCCTTGAGGGAAAGAGAGGCGGCGCGGAAGTGGTTTGCGAGGGTGGGGAAGGACCACCCCGGATCGGTATGGGCGGAGCGGAGTTGGTTGGGGATGGCAGACGCGGCGGCGCAAGAGCGGCAGTACGGGATTGCGCTGGAGTGGTACGCGAAGGGGCGGACGGCTCGGGATGCAGCCGTGCGGGAGATGGCCCGGGTCTCCGCGCAGGCGACGCGCACGCTGCGAGCGCGGCAGCGGTGGGCCTGGGCGGCAGGTGGAGTGGCGCTCGCCGTCGCGGGGCTTCTGGCGGCGTCGTTGTGGCGGCACCGTCCCCTGCGCCTGTGGCCGCCGCCCGCGGAGGCGCGCATCGTTCTGCCGGTGCTCGCGGTCCTCGCGCTCCTGTCCGTGCGGCAGGATCCCGGTCCGCGCGCCGCGATCCTCGAGCTCTGCACCGGAGCGGCCCTGCTGGTCACGCTTTCCGGGTTGCGCCTGCGGGCCGCCTCGCCCCGCGGCACGGCCCGGGCGCTGCACGCGGCGGGGACGCTCGCGGCTCTGGGCTCGCTGGCGTACGTCGCCGTGTACCGCGGCGACCTGGTCGGCATGCTGCTCGAGACGCTCCGCGCCGGGCCGGGGTAGAGTCCCGAGACATGCCCATCTCTCCCGAGGACAAGGGATTCGGCCAGGGCTCGCCGGAGCTGGCGCGCTGGGCCGAGAAGGTCTTCCAGCCAGAGGACGCGGTGCTGGCGGAGATCCGCGCGCGAAGCGTCCGCGAGGGGCTCCCCGCGATCGCGGTGGGACGGTTCGACGGGCTGCACCTGGAGGTGGTCGCGCGGCTCGTCGGCGCGCGCAAGGCGGTGGAGATCGGCACACTCGGCGGCTACAGCGGGGTGTGCCTCTTGCGCGGTATGCCGGAAGACGGAGCGCTGCACACCTTCGAGCTGGACGCGCACCACGCGGAGGTCGCCCGCGAGTCCTTCCGCAAGGCGGGCGTCGAGGGCCGCGCCCGGATCCATGTCGGCCCGGCGCTGCAAGGGTTGCGGGAGATCGAGAGCCTGGGTCCATTCGATCTCTGCTTCATCGACGCCGACAAGACCGGTTATCCCGCCTACCTCGATTGGGCCGCGCGGCACCTCCGGATCGGAGGCGCGGTGCTGGGAGACAACGCCTTCGGCTTCGGCGGCGTCGCCAAGCCCGACGGGGACGAGGGGGTGCGCGCGCTGCGCCGCTTCAACGAGGAGCTCGCCCGCGGCGGCCGCTTCCGCGCCACCATGATCCCCACCGAGGAAGGCCTGGCCCTGGGCGTGAAGGTCCGCTGAACGGCCCGGCTACTTCCCCTGCGCCTCGGCGTCGGACTCGAGCACCTCGTCGGCGCGCTTCTTGCGCCACGCACGCAGCTTCTCGCGCAGGTCGGGCCTCTTGGCGGCGAGGATCGAAACGGCCAGGAGCGCCGCGTTCGCCGCGCCACCCTTCCCGATGGCCAGGGTCCCCACCGGCACGCCCTTCGGCATCTGCACGATGGAGAGCAGCGCGTCGACGCCGCCCAGCGTGGTCGAGGCGACCGGCACGCCGAGCACCGGCAGCACCGTCTTCGCCGCCACCACGCCCGGCAGCGCGGCGGCGCTGCCCGCGCCCGCAATGAGCACCTCGAGCCCGCGCTCCTCGGCGGTCTGCGACCACTCCAGCACCTTCTCCGGCGTGCGGTGCGCCGAGAGGATGCGCAGCTCGTGCTCGATGCCGAACTCGCGCAGCACCTCGACCGCTCCCTGGAGGACTTCCAGGTCGGTCTTGCTTCCCATGATGATGCCCACCAGGGGTTTTCCAGGCATGCGCGGCGGGTAACAGAGCACGGGGGTCCGGTCAAGGCGCTTGACGCCGCGGCGCGCCGGCGGACAGATGCCCGCGTGGACTTCCGCGAACGCGACGTGCCGGTGCGCGGCCTCTCCCTGCGCGTCCGTGAGCGCGGGCCGGAAGAAGGCCCGATTTCCGTGCTGCTGCACGGGTGGCTCGATCACCGCGGCTCGTTCGATCTGCTGGCGCCCCTCCTGCCGGGCAGGACGGTGGCGGTCGACCACCGCGGGCACGGCGACTCGTCCTGGGCCGGCGCGGGGGCCTTCTATCACTTCGTCGAGTACCTGGGCGATCTCGACGGTCTGCTGCGCGAGCTGCCGGCGCCGGGCCCGGTGCGCCTGGTAGGCCATTCCATGGGCGGCGCGCTCGCGCTGCTCTACGCGGCCGCCCAGCCGGAGCTCGTCGCGCACGTGACGCTCCTGGACGCCGCGCCGATGCTGATCGCGCCCGGAGAGGTTCCCGACCGGCTGTCCGGATGGCTCGAGGACCTCGCCAAGCCGCGGGCACGGCGACCGGTCGCCTCGGTGGACGAGGCGCGCCAGCGCATGCTGCGCGCCAACCCGGATCTTTCGCCGTCCGCGGCGACCCTGCTCGCTGAAGGAGCGGTCGGTCCGGACCCCGCCCGGGGCGGGGCGCTCGCCTGGAAGTGGGACCCGCTGCTGCGGGCGCGCTCGCCGCTCCCGTATACGCAGGAGGTGCTCCAGCAGATCCTCTCCCGGGTCCGCGCTCCGGTGCTGCTCTTGCGCGCCGAGCGCGGGCACCTGCCGCCCGAGCAGCAGCTCCGTTCGTGGCTCTCCCACGTGCCCGCGCTGGAGATGGAGACGGTTCCGGGGGCGAGCCATCACCTGCACATCGAGCAGCCGGAGCGGGTCGCCGGCCGCATCCGGGTGGCCTGGGAGGCCGCCGCGCGCGACGCACGGCCTGCCGGCCGGTTATAAGTCCCCCGCCGTGGGCGAGATCGGCATCTACATCCACTTCCCGTACTGCCTGTCGAAGTGCCCGTACTGCGACTTCGCCTCGCGGGCCGAGAAGGTCATCCCGCAGGAGCGCTACACGCGCGCCGTCCTGCGCGAGCTGCGCTGTCGCGCGCCCGAGTTCGCCGGCCGCCGCGCGGTGTCCGTCTACTTCGGCGGCGGGACGCCTTCGCTGTGGGATCCGGAGCGCGTCGACGAAGTCCTGCGGGAGGTCCGCGGCCTCTTCGACGTGGCACCCTCGGCGGAGATCACCCTGGAAGCCAATCCGGGCACCACCGACGAGGGGCGCTTCTCCGCTTTTCGCGCGGCCGGCGTGAACCGGCTCTCCATCGGCGTGCAATCCTTCGCCGCTCCCCAGCTCGTCGCGCTCGGTCGCCAGCATTCGGGCGGCGACGCGGTACGCGCGTACCAGACTGCGCGCGCCGCCGGGTTCGAGAACGTCTCGCTCGACCTCATCCACGGCGCCGAAGGCCAGACCGAGCAAGGGGCAGCGCGCGATGCGGCGGCCGCCGTCGCCCTCGGTCCCGAGCACCTGAGCTGCTACGCGCTGACGCTCACCGGCCTCGCCGAGGAGGTGCCGATGGCGAAGGCGGTGCGCCGCGGCGAGCTGCTCTTGCCCGACGACGAGGTGCAGGCGGCGATGGGCGACGCGGTCCGAGGCGAGCTGCGGCGCGCCGGGTACGCGCGCTACGAGATCTCCAACTACGCGCGCCCCGGGTACGAGGCGGTGCACAACTCGCTCTACTGGCGCGGCCTGGAGTACGCGGCGGCGGGCTGCGGCGCGTGCGGGTTCCGCAAGCTGCCCCTCGGCGCGGCCGTCGGGCGGCGCTGGATGAACGACCGCTCGCCGGAGCGGTATCTCGAGCGGGTCGAGGCGACCGGCCTGGGAGAAGCGCAGGCCGAGGAGCTGGACGCCGAGGAGCACTTGCGCGAGCGCCTCTTCACGGGCCTGCGTCTCGCCGAAGGCCTCGACCTCGGCGCGCTGGAAGACGATCTGCATCTTCCCGTGTGCTCCCGTTTCGCGCCGCAGATCGAGCGGCTGCGCCGGGAAGGGCTCGCCGAGCTCGACCGGACGACACTGCGCCTCACCGAGGCAGGTCTCGACCTGCACAGCGAAGTAGCGCTCCGCTTCTTCTGATCAAAGCAGGAAACGGACGCTGAACAAACACCAGGGCAGGTCGGGCAGCGAAGTGCCAATCTTGTTCGTCG
>DATFUN010000283.1:0-4115 GCA_035260805.1 Myxococcales bacterium
GCCGACGAGGGCCCCGGCGTCGACCCGGCCATCCGCGACCGCCTCTTCGAGCGCTTCGCCACCACCCGCCACGGCGAGGGCGGCACCGGTCTGGGCCTCGCCATCGTCCGCGCCGTCGCCGAGCTGCACGGTGGCCAGGCCATCCTCCGCCACAGCGGGCCCCGGGGTACCGTCTTCAGCCTCAGCCTCCCCCGCGCCTGACGCGATCGGGGACTAAGAGCGTTTCCCGCGAAGCGCGGAAGATTCGGAAGCGCGGAAGACTCTTTTTGAAAAACATCTTCCGCGCTTCCGTCCCTTCCGCGCTTCGCGCGAAACGCTTCTAGTCCGTGTCGCGGCTCGACGGTCACTTCTTGCGGGCGCGCTTGCGGCGTTTCTTGTCGCCCTGCATGTATTTGTAGTCGGGCCGCTGCGTCGGGGGTGGCGCTTCGGGCGCGCTGTAGGAGAGCTGCTTGTCCGCGACCGCGGCCAGCGCCGCAGGGTCGAGCGCGGCCGCGCCGAGGGCGCGCGCCGCGTCCTGCGCCGTCCCGCTGCGTCCCTGCGCCCATGTCCTGCGAAGCGCGGCGCCGGTTCCCGGCTCGTGCCACCAATGCGTCTCCGGAGCCGGCTTTCCTCCGTCGCTGGCCCCGGCGGCGGGCGCATTTCCGCCCGCGGACTTCTCCAGCGAGAGCTGCATCTGCGCGGCGAGAAGCGCGCCTTGCAGCAGGGTGGCGGAGCGCAAGAAGCCGTCCGCCTCGAGCGCCCACCGCCCGGCGTCGTCGTCGGTAAGCCCAGCGAAGGTCGCCCGCTGGAGCAGCTGGCGGTAGAGCGCGGCGTTGGCCTCGGCGGTCTCCGGGCCCAGGCGGCGCCGGACCTCGAACAACACCATGGCAGCCGCCCTCCGGGCCGCGAGGAGGCGCCGGGTGGCCTGCGTGTGCACCAGGTCGTCCAGCGGCTCGCCGCGGATGGCGGTCTGCTCGCGCAGCCAGGCCGGGTCGCCGGTCAGCTCCTCGAAGAGCTGAGCGACTCCCTCCGCCGCCGCTCCGGGCCCCAGCTGCGCAAGCTCCCAGCGCGGAACGTCGACCGCGGTCCCTCCGGCAGCGCGAGCCGCCTCGTGGAGCACGGCGCGCTGCTCCTCGAGCCCTCCGGTGGGGCGCACCGACAACCGGACATCGCGCGGCGGATCGACCAGCAGCGCCAGGGGACGCGCCGCCTTGGAGGGGGACGGCTCCGCGTCGACCCGGACCCGCCCGAGGTCCACGCCTACCGCCGTGAGCGTCGCCTGGGCCGAAGCCCATCCCTTGCCGGGAGGGAATTGCGGATCCGCGGCCGCCGAGCGGAGGAGCCGCGGCAGATCGGCGCGGCGAAGGCGATCGACGGTGACGCCCAGGTTCCTCTGCGCGGTCCCGGCGACGGCCTTCTGGGTGGTCGCGTCGGTCGCCGAAAGGGTGCGCTCCGCCAGATCGGCC
Source organism: Myxococcales bacterium (assembly GCA_035260805.1). Lineage (GTDB taxonomy): Bacteria > Myxococcota > Myxococcia > Myxococcales > 40CM-4-68-19 > VBKO01. The sequence goes on from DATFUN010000283.1 coordinate 1,446, forward strand.
AGCTCGGCCGGAGTTGCGCGATGCATCTCGGCGACCAACTCGTCCCAGCCGGGGAGCCCGAGCCGGGCCATGGCCTTGGCGACCGCCTGATCGCGCGCGAGCGCGAGCGGGGCCAGCGACTGCGCGGCCTTGGCCTCGGCTTGCGCGATGGCCGCGCGCTTCTGCGCGCTGGGCTCGTCCGTGAGCAGCCGGTCCAGGTCGCGCTCGCCGCGCTCGGCGCGGGCATCTCCCGGCGCGGCGAAGGTGAGCGCGGCACGCGCGCGCTCGAGGGCGTCGTTCTCCGCGGCGGCCTCCCGGGAGATTTGCAGCGTCGAGAGCGTGGCGTGGAGCAGCCGGAGGGCCAGTTCGTCGGCGGCCTTGCGCGAAGAGCCCGCCGCGCTGGCGACCGCGGGGACGGCTTCACGCAGGAACAGCCGCGGGTGGTCGGCGAGCGCGCCGGACGGGAGCGGCCCGGAGCCGGTCGTCCACCGCGTCCAGAGCAGGTCTCCTTCCGCGCGCAGCAGGGCCCGCGTCTCCTCCGACAGCTCGGCCGCGAAGTCGCGCGGGTCTTCCGGAGGCGGCGGCAGGACGGGCCGCGGGCGCGCGCCATTGCTCGCGGGCGTCGAGGGGGGCAAGGGCTTCGGCGCGTGCCCGCAGGCGAGCGCGCAGGCGCAAAGGAGGGCCAGCGTGGTTTTCATCGAGTCCCTTTCCACTCGCATCGACCGGCGCGCGCGGCAAGAGATTTCCGCGCGCTCCCGCGCCGGATTTCGCTCGCCGGGCCCGTGCTCCGGGGTACAACCAGGTGGCATGCCCGCCGACCTCGCCATGGCGCGCAGCCGCGCATCGCTGCTCCGCTCGCTCCGCGACGGGCTCGATGCCCGCGGCTACCTGGAAGTGGAGACGCCGGTCGCCGTGCCTGCCGCCGGTCAGGAGCCGCACCTGCGGCCCTTCGAGACTACGTTCACGCCCGATCCGCCGGTGCCTCCCACAGGGGTCGCCGGCGCGCGTCGGCTGCACCTGCACACCAGTCCCGAGTACGCGATGAAGCGCCTGCTCACGCGCGGGTTCGGGCGCATCTGGCAGATCGCGCGCGTGTTCCGCGACGGCGAGGTGTCGCCCTCCCACAACCCCGAGTTCACCTTGCTGGAGCTCTACGCGGCGCCGGGCGACGCGAGCACGGTGATGGCGGACCTGGAGCAGCTCGTCGCCGAAGCGGCGCGCGCGCTGCGCGGCTCCGCGTCGGCGCCGCCGCGCGAAGGGCACGGTCGCGGCGCCAAAGGAGCGATGCTCGACCTCCGCCCTCCCTTCGAGCGGCTGACCTGCCGCGAGGCCTTCCTTCGCCACGCCGGATTCGACCCGTTGCCTCTCGACGCGGACGCGCTGGCCCAGGCGGCGCGCACCGTCGGGGTGCGGCCGGCGCCCGGCTCGTCGTGGGACGACGTGTTCGCGCAAGTGCTGCTCGAGCGCATCGAGCCGGCGCTGGGCCTCTCGCAGCCGACCTACCTCACCGAGTACCCGGCGTCGCAAGCCGCCCTGGCGCGCCTGGTCCCGGGCGATCCGCGCGTCGCCCAGCGCTTCGAGCTGTACGCGGCGGGGCTCGAGCTGGCCAACGGATTCACCGAGCTGAACGACGCGGCCGAGCAGCGCCGCAGGTTTGTCGCCGAGCAGCGCGAACGCGCGCGGCTGGGGCGCGACGTCTTCCCCCTCGACGAGCGCTTTCTCTCCGCGCTCCCCGGCATGCCCGACGCAGGAGGAGTGGCGGTGGGCGTCGACCGGCTCCTGATGCTGCTCACCGGCGCAAGGGAGATCGCCGAGGTGCTCTGCTTTCCCGCCGCGGAGGAGTACCCCTACGCGAGGCGCGCGTGATCGGCCGTGCCGCGCGCACGTTCCTCGGGGTCCCGATCATCGCGCTGGCCGTGATCCCGTTCGGGCTCGCGATCGCCCTCGCCGGCGACACCGAGCGCTCGGAGCGCTTCCTTCGCCGCTGGTGCCGCCTGGTGCTCTTCATCGCCGGTGCGCGCGTCGTCGCGCGGGTGCACCCGCTCGACCGGTCGCGCAGCTACGTGTTCGTCTCCAACCACACCAGCAACATCGACGTGCCCGCCATCGTCTCCATCTCGCCCGAGCCGCTGCGGTTCGTCGCCAAGCAGGAGCTGGGCAGGATCCCGCTGTTCGGATGGGCGGCGCGGCGGATGGGGCACGTGTTCATCGATCGCCGCGACTCGCACGGGGCTGCCAGGACCATCGCGGAGCGCATCGGACGCGGGCTGCAGGGCATCGGCTTGTTCTTCTTCGCGGAGGGGACGCGCTCCACCACCGGCGATCTCTTGCCGTTCAAGAAGGGGGCCGCCGTGGCCGCGCTCACGACCGGGCTCGACTGCGTCCCCATCGGCGTAGCCGGCGCCCGGGAGGTGCTGGCCCCGAAGGGCTTCTCGCTCTTCCGGCCCGGTCCCATCGCGGTGGTGTTCGGCGCGCCCATTCCGGTGTCGGGACACACCATGGACGACCGCGACCGGCTCGTCGCCGAGCAGCGCACCGCGGTCGAGGCCTGCGTCAGAGAGGCGCGCGGGGTCCTGGAAAAGGAGCGGTCCAAACGCTTGGCATGAGGGCCGCGGGGTAGAACAGCGCCGCCCGATCGGCGGCGGCCGCGGAGCGCGTGATAGACTTCGGGCCGTGGCTGACGCCGACGCC
>DATFUN010000284.1:0-3924 GCA_035260805.1 Myxococcales bacterium
CGGTGCACGCTCTGCGGCTGGTTGGCGAATCCTGCCCGGTGCAGCGCCGCGAAGAGGAAGTCGCCGCTGCGGTCGCCGGTGAACATGCGCCCGGTGCGGTTGCCGCCGTGCGCCGCGGGAGCCAGCCCGATCAGCACCAGCCGCGCCGCCGGATCGCCCAAGCCCGGCACCGGCCGCGCCCAGTACGTGTGCTCCGAGAACCTGCGCACCTTGACGCGCGCGACCTCCTCGCGCCAGGCCACCAGGCGCGGGCACGCGCGGCACGCGACCATGCGCGACTGCAAGTCGCGCAGCGCGCGCGATCTCCCCTGCGCGCCGACGATGCGCAGCGTGCCGCGCGCGGAGGCCGCGCGCAGCTCAGCTCCCGCGCGTGCCGCCACGGCCGCCGCCGCGCGTGCTGCCGCGCGGCATCTGCTGCGCCGGACCCCGCGATCCGAAGCCGCCCTTCGCCTGGTCGCGGGCGTGCCCTTTCTCGGCGAACGCGGCCCGGAACCCGCTGCCGCCCTTGGCCGGGCCCTTGTCCTGCGCCTCGTTCACGATCAGGGCGCGGCCGCCGAAGTCCTTCCCGTTCAGCTCCGAGATCGCCTGCTGCACCTGGTCGGCGTCCTCCAGATCCACGAAGGCGAAGCCCCGCGACCGTCCGGTGTCGCGGTCGGTGACGATCTTGATGGCGGTGACCGTCCGCCCTTCCCCTTCCATGAAGGAACGGATCTGCTTCTCGGTGGCGTCGAACGGCAGGTTTCCCACGTAGAGGCGGTTGCCCATGTGTCCATCTCCTCGCCGCTCCTTCTACGACAGATCCGCACCGCCGTGCGCGACTTCCGCTCCAGTGTGGCATCTTCCCCGCACTCCATGCCCAAAGACCTGACGCCCGCGGTGCGCCTGCGCAATGCCACCAAGCGCTACGGCAGCTTCACCGCCCTCGATGACCTCTCGCTCGACATCCGCCGCGGCGAGGTGTTCGGCCTGCTCGGACCCAACGGAGCGGGCAAGACGACGCTCATCAGCCTGGTCGCCGGAATCGCCCGCCCGACCGCCGGGCGGATCGAGGTGCTCGGCCACGACGTCGTCCGCGAGTACCGCGTCACCCGGCGGGCGGTCGGGCTGGTCCCGCAGGAGATCAACTTCGATCCCTTCTTCACGGTCGAGGAGACCCTCGTCTTCCAGGCCGGCTACTTCGGAATCCACCTGACGGAGGAGCGGCTCGTGGAGCTGCTCTCCGCGCTGGGCCTTCTCGACAAGCGCCACGCCAACACCCGCGCGCTCTCCGGCGGAATGAAGCGGCGCCTGCTCATCGCCAAGGCGCTGGTCCACCGCCCGCCGGTGCTCTTCCTCGACGAGCCGACCGCGGGCGTCGACGTCGAGCTGCGCCGCGACCTCTGGACGTACGTGCGCAAGCTCTCCGGCGCGGGCACCACCATCGTGCTCACCACCCACTACCTCGAAGAGGCCGAGGAGCTGGCCGACCGCATCGGCGTGATCAAGAACGGCCGGCTGCTGGTCGTCGAGGACAAGCAGGCGCTGCTCGCGCGATACGGGAAGCGCACCGTCCGGTTCCGGCTGCTCGAGCCAGCGCCGGAGATGTCGCAGCGGCTCCTGGCCGCGGGAGCGGAGCTGCACGACGGCGGGCAATCGCTGGTCCTCTCCGCCGGGGCGGGCGAGTCGCTGGTGGCGCCGCTGCGGGCAGTCGCCTCGGCAGGCCTGCAGGTCACCGACGTGCAGACGCGCGAGCCGCGGCTGGAGAGCGTGATCGTGGAGCTGCTCCGCGACCACGACGCCTCGCACTCCGCGCCGGCCGTCGACGACGTCCCTTCCCACCCGGTTCCGATCGTGCCGGCCGATCCGATCGATCCCACCCTCGGCGTCCGCACCCTCTACCGCAAGGAGGTGAAGCGGTTCCTGCGGGTCCCGGGGCAGACGGTGCTCTCGCCGCTCATCACCACCGCGCTCTATTTCCTGGTCTTCGGCTATTCGCTGGGCGGGCGGCTCCGCGAGGTGGACGGCGTTCCGTACAGCCGGTTCCTCGTCCCCGGCCTGGTGATGCTCTCGCTGATCAACAACAGCTTCCTCAACACCTCGTCGTCGCTGTTCATCATGAAGCTGCAGGGCACCGTCGTCGATCTGCTGGTCACCCCGCTCTCCTACCTGGAGATCCTGGCGGGGTTCGTCGGCGCAGGCTGCACGCGAGCGCTGCTGGTCGGCGTACTCACCTGGGGGACGGCCGCGCTGTTCGTGGGGCCTTCGCTTCCGCATCCGTTCCTGGCGCTGGCCGCCGCGTTGCTCGTCTCCGCCTGCTTCGCCGCCTGCGGCCTGCTCGTCGCGCTGTGGGCCGACAAGTTCGAGCAGGTGAACTTCCTGCCCACCTTCGTGATCACGCCGCTGACCTTCCTGGGCGGCGTCTTCTACTCGGAGACCATGCTCTCGCCGCGCTTCCAGGCGCTGCTCCACCTGAACCCCATCTATTACCTCATCGAGGTCATGCGATACGCGCTCATCGGGCGCAGCCACGTAGCCCCGGTCGCCGGGTTCGGCCTCATCGCGCTGCTCGCCATCGCCATGCTCGCGCTGGCGCTGGAGCTCTTGCGGCGCGGCTACAAGCTGCGGACGTAGGCGCTCAGCGCGGCAGATCGCCGGAGAAGCGCGCCACCACCACGTGGGGCTTTACTGCTTCACTGCTGCGCACCGTGACGGCGGCAGGTCCACCTGCCGACGGTCCGGTCATGAGCACGGCCAGGCCGTCCGTCCGCAGCGAGACCTGGGCACCGGCGGCGGGCAGCGGCTGCCAGTCGAGGTGGCGCAGGCGGACGTGCAGCGGAGACCAGCTCGCGCCCAGGTAGTCGAAGCGGGAGTCCGGCGTCCCGCCCTCGTTGGAGAAGAGGAGCGCCGTGGCCCAGTCGGCCATGGCCCGGGCGAACGGCATGTGCAGCGCCGCCTCCAGGCCGGGGACGCCCCCGCGTCCCTGCAGGAGGCGGCGTGCGAGATCGGCGCCGCGCCGGTCGGCGAAGTAGCGGACGAAGCTGTGCGTTCCTTGGTAGTTGCCGATGGGATCGCCTTCCCATCGGGTGAGGCTGCGGCCGTCGTATCCGCGCAGCTGGTCGCCCCCGCGACCGAGGAATTGGGCCCCCTCCCACCGCCCCGACGGGGCGTTCCATCCGAAGCCGGCCAGATCCTCCGCCACCTTGGAGAGGCCCTCGTTCAGCCACGTCTCCTCGGCGCCGTTGCAGCGGCGGACCAGGCAGCGCTGGTTCAAGTTGATCAGGTGCTGCAGCTCGTGCGCGAGCGTGGCCGGAAAGACGGACGACGACGCCTCGTCGGCGGAGAAGCCGTTCGCCTGCGCGTTGGCGACGTCGTTCAGGTAGATGATGTCCGCCCCGTTCGAGCCGCCCGCGCCGCACCAGGGCGTCACGTCGCGCGGCCGCAGCAGATCGTCGTTGCCGAAGTAGCCGAGGAGCCAGCCGCCGTTCAGATGGGCGCCCAGCTCGTGGCTCGAGACGACGAACAGCTTGCCGTTGCCGTCCACGTCGCTCTCGGCGCCGAACGCCAGGCGATCGGCCGGATACGCCCGCGACTCGAACAGGCCGCCCAGCGTGTCGAAGAACCCCGCCGGGTAGTGCGAGAGGTCCTCCTCGTCGACGTAGAAGACCGCGTGCGCGGTGGAAAGGACGCGCACCGCGCTCTTCCGGACCCGGTTGCCGAAGTCGAGCCCCCGCGCGATGCAGAAGCTGGTCCGGTCGGGCGGTGCGGCCGACCCGGCGGGCGCCGGGGAGGGAATGCCGTTCGCGAGCGCCTCGAGCAGCACGGCCTGCTCGTGCGCGCGCACCGCCTCGTGCAGCAGCGGCGCCGGGGCCGCGGCCCGCAGGGCGCTTGCCGCCGGGGCCAGCAGCGCCGCGGGCTGCGGATCGGCGGTGCCGATCGGCTCGAACG
>DATFUN010000285.1:0-2306 GCA_035260805.1 Myxococcales bacterium
TCGAGCTGCGCAGCCAGGAACGCCTCGCCCTCCTCGCCGAGCACCTGGTCGAGCCGGACCTGCGCGACTTCTACGCCCGCCTCGCCACCGCCGAGGCCGGCCACGGCGAGCTGTTCTGGAAGCTAGCGCTGAAGGCGTCGCCGGATCAGGCTGCATGCCGCGGAGCGGAGCTCGCAGCCGCGGAGGCGCGGCTCGTGGAGCGACTACCCCTGCGCGCCGCGATTCATTAGGAACCCTATCCAGGCGCCATCCCGGCGAATCGACCAGCCCAGCCCCGACGTTTCATCGTCCGCCACTTCTCGCTTCGTTCCGCGCGGCCGAGTCGGGCGCAGTGTGCACGCCTTTAACGCAGCGCGTCCCGCCCTGGCGCGGACAATGCTGCGCTCACCGAAGCGCGAGGAGGACATGCGCCAGACCGTCGCTCTCCACGCGTCTGCAGCAGCTACACGGCCATGCTTGCGAACGCCGGCGGCCGTTGCGAAACGAGCGCCCAAAGCCTGTCAATCGCAAAAGAGCCGCATACGTAACTTGTCCGATGGGGCCGGCGCGCTTCCAATCGTGTTATCCGCCCCGGGGCGGGACGCAGCGCGTTAGATGGAAACGGGGGGAGCCGCTGCCGCATTCACGGAATCGAAGCCACGGCTGCGGCCGCACTGTCCTACTGAGTTCGTCGTCCCGCCTGCGATCGAAAACCACCCTGAAAGCAACCGAGACCAGCTGGCTTCTCCTCGGAGGTCCAACGCACATGAGTCGCGTTTGCGGCTCAGCGCGTGCGGGGCGCCGGCGGCGTCGCGGTCGCTCCGTCCTCGGGCCAGGCGTGGCGTGGGTAGCGGCGCATCAGCTCGCGGCGGACGGCCGGATAGTGCCGCTGCCAGAAGCCGGCAAGGTCGGAAGTGACCTGCTGAGCACGGCCGTTCGGCGCCAATAGGTGGAGCACGACGGGCACCTTGCCGCCCGCGACGCGGGGCCCGGCGCGCATCCCGAAGAAGTCCTGCAGCCGCGAGCGCGCGGCCGGCGGGTGTCCCGGTTCGTACTCGATGCGCAGCTTGCGGCCTCCCGGTAACTGGACCTGTTCGGGCGCGAGGGTAGACAGCGCCCGCGCCGCTCCGGGGCCGAGGCGCTCGAGCAGGGCCGCGCGGAGATCTGCTCCCTGCAGCTCGTCGAGGGAGGCGCGGCCGCGGCACAGCTCGCGGACCGCTTCCGCGACGTCCTCGTCCGTCAGCGCACGGAGGCCCGCCTCGGGGCAGCTCGCGGCGACCAGCTCGGCGCGCGCGCGAAGCGTACGCAGCTCGTCAGGCGGGAGAAGCTGCTCCGGCCGGATGCGCGCGGCGAGCAGCGCCTCGGCTACGCCGCGCTCCGCCTCGTTCGGCGCGCGGCGGCCCTCTTCGAGCACCAAGGCGCCGTACGTCAGGCGTGACACCACCACCGCCCGCCCGCGCGCCTCGTCCCAGAGCACCTCGGCCGACTCGCGCAGCTCGCCGGGGAACAGGTCCAAGAGCCACTCCGGCTCGATGGCGCTGGCGAGACGCACCAGCCGGCCCTGCCCGCGGCGCTCCTCGACGTCCACGGCGACGAGCAGTTGCGCCTCCCGGACGGCGGACGCGGGCGACATCGATGCCGAACCACCCGAGGCGAGGAGGACCTCGCCGGCCCCCGGCGCGCGCCGCTTGGCGACGCGGTCGGGGAACCCGGCCAGCACCGCGATCCGCAGCGCCTCCTCGCGCGCAGCGCGGTCGCCTTCCCGGCGAGAGGCGCCCAGGATGCGCTCGATCTGGGCCCGCGCGCGCTCCGGGCCCTGCAGGTCGATGAGGTCGGAGCTGGAGGTCGCCGGAGCGGACCGGGAATCTCGCGGTGCGCGTTGCTCGCCCAGCGCCGCGGCCGCCGCGGCGCCTTCCCGTCCCGCTCCGCGCGCCGCCGCCTCGAGCACCATGCGCGACAGCCGCGGGTGCAGCGGGAACGCAGCGCACCGCCGGCCCGGCGCGGTCGCCGCGCCGCCGGGCTCCACCGCCCCCAGGCGGCGCAGGAGCGCCTCGGCGGCCTGCAGCGCGGCCGGCGCCGGAGCATCGAGCCAGGGAAGCCTCGCCGGATCGTGCCCCGCCGCCCGCAGCTCGAGCACCATCTCCGCAAGGTCGAGCCGGCGTACCTCGGGCGAGAGGTGCTCCGGGCGGCCGTCGTGGTCCGCGCGGGTATAGAGCCGGACGGCGCGTCCCGGAGCGGTCCGGCCGGCGCGCCCGGCTCTCTGCGCCGCCGAGGCGCGGCTGATCTTCGCCACCTGCAGGCTGGGCAGCCCCGACCAAGGGGAGTGG
>DATFUN010000286.1:0-2124 GCA_035260805.1 Myxococcales bacterium
ACGCCGCGCTTCTCCAGATGCTCGCGGGCGACCGCGCCGCGCGGGTGCTCCCAGAGGACGCGCTCGTAGAAGACGCAGGCCTTCTCGTTCACCTCGGCCAGCGCCGCCCGCCGCGCGCTGCGGCGCGCCTCCTCGGGATCCTCCGGCTTGAGGTCGACGCCCGCCTCGGAGGCGAGCTGCTCGGCCGCCTCGCGGAAGCTCTTGCCGTCGAGCTGCATGACGAACTTGATGGCGTCGCCGGTGGCGCCGCAGCCGAAGCAGTGGAAGATCCGCTTGTCGGGCACCACGTAGAAGCTGGGCGTCTTCTCGCCGTGGAACGGGCACAGCCCTTTCCAGTCGCGGCCCGACTTCTTCAGCGCGACCCGGCGCTGCACGACCGCGACCACGTCCACGCGGTCACGCAGCTCCTGCAGCTTCTCGTCGCTGATGCCCGCCACTGTGCTCCCGTGAAGCGGCCTTGCCGATGCCGAACCCATCACGAGCCTTTGGCGGCGAGCGCCGCCTTCACCGCCTCGCTGACCCGCTTCCCTTCCGCCTTCCCCTGCACCTCGGGCATGAGCGCCTTCATCACCGCGCCCATGTCCTTGGGACCTTTCGCCCCCGAGGCCGAGACCGCCTTCTGCACGAGCGACTGCAGCTCCGCATCGGAGAGCTGCCGGGGCAGGAACGCCTCGAGAATGCCGATCTCGGCGTTCTCGTTGTCGGCGAGCTCCGGCCGGCCGCCCGCCTTGTACTGGGCGGCGGAGTCGCGGCGCTGCTTGATCAGCGTCTGGGCCACGGCGACCACCTCCGCGTCCTCCAACGCCTTGCCGGTCTCTATTTCGCGGTACTTGAGCGCGCTCTTCAGCATCCGCAGCGTGCCCAGGCGGCGCTTGTCCTGTGCGCGCGCCGCCTCCTTCATCTCCGCGTCGATCCGCTCGCTGAGCATGTCCACCTTGGGACGCGGCCCCGCGCGCCTCATTCGGCACGAGGGGCCGGTGAACTCCGAGCCTCGGAAGGCTACATCATTCCCTTCCGTGCCTTCTTGAGGGCGCGCTTCTTGGCCGCCAGCGCCTTCTTCTTGCGCTTGACCGACGGCTTCTCATAGTGCTCGCGCTTCCTGATCTCGCTCAGGATGCCTGCCTTCTCGCACTGCTTCTTGAAGCGCTTCATGGCGTTCTCGAACGACTCGCCTTCCTTGACGCGCACGCCCGGCATTCTCGGAATCACCACCCTTCGCGGGGCACACAACTACCCCGGGTTTGGAGGCGCGGGAGTATACGCGCGAGTGGAGGGGTGTCAACGCTTCGAGAAAGTTCCAGCGCCCCCCTGGATCTCGGGGCCCGTTCCGGCGGCCGGTGCCGCGCGGCGAGACTCTAGGCGGTGCCGGTCTCGGACTTGGCCGGGACGGCGATCGGCTCGGGGGCTTTGCCCGAGCGGTTCACGCGATCGCGCAGCTCCTTGCCGGTGCGGAAGAGGATGCCGCGCTTGGGCTTGACCGGGATTACCTCTCCCGTCTTGGGGTTGCGCCCGTTGTAGCCTTGGTAGTCCTTCACGTGGAAGGCGCCCAGCCCGCGGATCTCGATGTTGTCGCCCTTGCACAACGCGTTCTTCATCGAATCGAAGATCGTCTCGATGGTCTGCTCAGCCTGCTTCTGCGTGAGCTGCCGCTTGGCCACGAGGATGGCGATCAGGTCGCTCTTCAGCATGGGCGTTTCTCGGACTCCGGGAGGCTATTGCACCAAAAACCAACGACGAATGGGAACGTTACCTGACCTCAGGGGGGCCGGGCAAGCGCCGAAAAGGCCGCCGAGCAGGTTACAAATGACTACATCGACAGCCCTACGCAGGGCGGGCCCTCTGCCTTCGAAGCGGGGCGTCACGAGCGACCGGGTTTGAACGACGAGGCGGGGGTAGGCGGGGTAGCGAGCGCCGGCTCCGGCGTAGGTCCGTATCCCTGTAGGCCGGTCGGCTGGTGGACCCGTGCCAGGAAGTCGGCGACGGACTCTTCCAGGGCCTGGGCGGCCGCACCTTCCGCCCGCGCCCAGGCCTGCGTGATGGCACGCCCCATCTCGTCCGCCTCGTGGCGCGGGAAACCGAGCGAGCTGCGCGCGGCGGCGCGCACCTCTGCCATGGTGATGCGGG
>DATFUN010000287.1:0-12428 GCA_035260805.1 Myxococcales bacterium
AAGTTCGAGAGCGCCAGGGCGACCGTCAACATCGTCATCTCCGGCACCGCCAAGAATCCGCAGATCGATCTCACCTCGAATCCGCCGATGGATCAGGACGCGATCGCGTTCTTCCTTGCCACCGGACGGATCGAGGGCCGCGCTACGCAGACCGGAGGAGGCGTCGATCTGTCCGGCGCCGCCAGCAGCGTGTTGGGCAGCCTCCTGTTCGGCCAGCTGCGCAAGACGCTCGCCAGCGTGCTGCCCGTCGACGTGCTCACCATCGAGACGCAGGGCACGGGAGTGGCGCAAGCCAGCGTGGGCAAGTACATCGGCGACCGGATCTTCCTTGGGTACCGGCAGCGGCTGACGCCGGCGCCCTATTACGAGAACACGGTGGAGGGCCGGGTGGAGTACGAAATCAGCAAATCGGTCTCCGCCGAGGCCACGGTAGGCGATCTGTCGAGCGAGGTCTCGATCCTGTTCACACACGACTTCTGAGCGAGGTCGATGCCAGCGGCCGATCCGGTCGACGTCGATGTCTACCTGTGCCGCACGCGGATCGTCCAGCCGAGCTGCACCAGGCCCTTCAAGACGCGCGGCACGCGCCGGAGCAGCTGGACCGACGGAGGCCTCCTCTCGCGCAGAGTGATCGGAATCTCGCGGACGTCGCGCCCGGTGCGCTGCGCGCGGATGACCAGCTCGCTCGCGAAGAGGTCCCGCTCGACCGTGCAGGCGCGCACCACCGGCTCCAGCCGCTCGCGCACGAACGCCTTCAGGCCGTGCGTGTCGGTCCCGCGGAAGCCGGTGGTGAGGCGGAGGAGGATGGTGATGGTCCGCGTCGCGGCGCGCCGGACCCAGGGCCGCCCGTCGTCGGCGCCGCGCATCGCCTTGGAGCCGACCACCAGGTCGGCTCCGTCGGCGAGGAGCGGAAGCGCGCGCTGGTAGAACCCCACGTCGCAGAGGTCGATCTCGTCGCAGATCACCACCCGGCCGCGCGCCTCGAGGATGCCGCGCTTCAGGGCGCGCCCGTAGTTGGGCTGCTCCTCGTGGAACCAGCGTACGCGCGGATCCAGGCGCGCCAGCTCGCGCAGCGCTTCCTGGGTACCGTCGCGGGAACCGTTCTCCGCCAGGAGGATCTCGTAGTCCCAGCCCAGCGCGTCGAGCTTGCGGCCCAGGTCGCGGGCGGCATCGCGGACGAGGCTCGCCTCGTTGTAGACGGGGATGACCACCGAGATCTCCGGCGAGCTCATGCCCCGAGCGCCCGCGCGGCCGCCCGGCCGGAGAGGATCGCGTCCTCCATCGAGCTGTATTCCCAGTTGCCGTACCGTCCGGCGACATGCACTCCGTGCTGGCGCAGGTGCGCGATCACCTGGGCCCGTGCGGCGGCGTAGTGGTGATCGAAGACGACATAGGCGACCGGAATGGTGCGCGTACGCAAGAGGCGCACGCGGGCGCGATCGAGGAGCCCCAGCCCATGCAGGGCCTCCACCGCGTGGGCGGCAAGCGGCCCGGCGTCGATCGGTCCGCGATGCGAATACTCGACCGCGAAGCTGCGCGTTCCCTCGGGTGACAGGCGCGGGTTCACTTCCGACGGCGAGCCCACCCGGTAGAAGCGGAAGCGCTCCTCGGGGAAGTACGCCCACTGGAAGCGCGTGCCGCCGACGTCGTCGGCGCCGATCTCGACGACGGTGACGCTCACCGAACGGAGCTTGCGCGCCGCTTCCAGCACCTCGGCTGGGCCGGGGATGAGTCGCGCGACGGACGACAGCGGCAGGGTGAAGACGACCTCCCCGTAGGGAACCTCCTCGCCGGAGGCGAGCCGTACCCGCCGCCTTGCGAGGTCGAGCGCCGCGATGCGCGCGCCCAACCGTACCTCTCCCCCTTTCACCTCGGCCGCGATCCCGCGCGGCAGCGCCTCGATGCCGCCCTCCCGCGGGTACCAGAAGGTCGCGTTGTAGCCCGCGCCGCCTGGCGGGATCCCCACCGCCCCGCGCACCACTTCCTCGAGCGTGGGCCGGGGGATGAACCGGCCTCCCCACTCGGGCGACAGCTCCTCGCAAGGGATGGTGAACAGCTTGCGGTTGTAGGGGAGCATGAAGTGGCGCGCGAATCCCTCGCCGAGGTTCCGCTGGATGAACTCGGCCGCGTCGCGGAGGGGCCGTTCCCGCAGGGCGCGCCCGGCCTCGCCGGTGGTCGCCTGGACGAATCCGATCAAGCAATCGGCAACCGTGCGCGCGGGCAGGCCGTGCAGGTTGTGCTGGTAAGGAAATTCCGTCCACACCCCTTCACTGTGCACCAGCGCGCGCCGCTCGACGGTGAGCAGGTTGCCGCGGAGCCACCGCTCCTCGACCAGCGCGCGCACCTCCGCGTCTCGCGCATGCAGCCAGTGGCCGGTGAAGTCGAACGAGAAACCTTGCACCACTTCGGTGCGCACGAGGCCTCCCACGCGGTCCTCCGCCTCGAGCAAGACGAAGTCGGAGCCGAGCTCGCGCGCGCACGACAGGCCCGCGAGCCCGCCGCCGGCGATCACGGTGTGGGAGCGCGGCACAGGGGCACGCATCTTCCCCGCCATTCCACCGGGCTGTCCAATCGAAAATATCCCGAATTTCCGCAGATCGACGTCCGGCCGTTTCGTTGCCGCGCGCAGCGGGCGTCTGTTACCGTCGACTTCCTCCAATGAGCGACCCGCAGCGATTCGAGTACGCCTGAGGAGCGACGGACGGCGATGCGGATCCAGTGCCCCAACTGCCCTGCGGCATACGAGCTGGACGACGGCCGGGTCCCTCCGGCGGGCCTGTCCATCAAGTGTCCGAAATGCAAGACACCGTTCACCGTCCACCGTCCAAATCCGGGCGAGTCCAAAGCGGCGGGACAGAAGGTGCCGCTGCCCGGGACGGGGGCGGCGCCGTCTCGCCCTGCCTCCGGAACGAAGCAGCCGGCCGCGAAAGGCGTGGTGCCTTTGCCCGGGACCCAAGCGGCCGGCAGCGGGCGGCCGGCGCCCGGCGGCGGCGTGGTTCCGTTGCCAGGGCACGGCAAGCCGCTCGCACCACTGCCGAGGTCAGGCAGCGATCCGTTTGCGGCCCCGGACATGGCTGCGGTTCCGCTGCCCGGGCTCGACGACGAGATGCCTGCGCCGTCGGTGGGCGGAGCGACGGATTTCCCGCCGCCGCCGCGGCAGCCCGATCTCGACGCGGCGTTCGCGCCACCTGGCGGCGGCGGGGGCGGCTCGCTCGACGACGCGTTCCCGGTCCCGGACGAGACGGCCCTCACGCCGAAGAAGGCCCTGGAGGAGACCGACCTCGCTCCGAAGCAGCCGGCCGGCGACGACGATCCGGGCTTTCCGGCTCCGCTCGCCGACGATGGTGCGCCGAGCTTCGATTTCGTCGACCCGGGGGCCGCCCGGCCGCCACCTGCCGCCGCTCCGCAGCCGGATCCGCCGGAGATGCTCGACCTGGCCGGCGAGCAACCGAAGGCGTCTCCGTCGACGGGCCGCGCTCCACCGATGATCGCCCCGGCGTCGGGCCAGGCGGACAAGAAACGGGGGAAGAAGCGTCCCGCCTTCCGCGACGCGCAGCCGGGGCTGTTCCGGACGCGCAACGTGGTGGTCCTCGTTCTCCTCGCCGCCGCCGGCGGCGTGGCGGCGATGGGCGTGCGCGCCCGGAACACTCCGGCCGGCCTCTTCTGGCGCAACAACCTGCTGGCCGTCTCGCGCGGCAAGCCGAGCGCCGCGACCCTCGCGGTGGTGGCCGTGGGGGAGACCAGGCTGGCGCAGGGGACCTTCTCCTCGGCCCGCGAGGCGCTCGGCGCGGCCGCGCAGCTCCTCGCGTCGGCGCCGGACGACGACGACGCGAAGGCGTTCTTCGTGCTCTGCGCGTCCGAGCTGAAGGTCTGGTACGGGCAGGGCGGCGGGGACTGGGACCAGGCGAAGCGGGTGGTGGACAGGATCAAGCGCAACGCCGCGCCGCAGAACCGCGCGCGGGGCGCGTTCGCCCTGGCGGTGGGCGACATCGGCAAGGCCCGGCAGATGCTTTCCACCCTCTCGGACACCGACCTCGAGTCGGCGTGGCTCTTTTCACAAGCGCTGATGCGCGGAGGCGACGCGCAGCGCGCCGCGCAGGTGCTGGACCGGGCGCTCCAGGGAGCAAACGCCGGTTCGCCCAAGCTGCTCATCGCGCGCGGCATCGCGGCCAAGGCGCTGGGGGCGCTGCCGGAGGCGACCGCTCTGTTCGAGAAGGCGCTCGCGTCGCACGCCGATCACGGGCGCGCCCTGGTCGAGCTGGCGGAGGTGAAGCTCCTGCAGAAGGACACGGACAAGGCTGCGGAGCTCTTGGACAAGGCGCTGGCGGAGGATGCGCGCAAGATGCTCGACGCCTCGGAAGAGGCGCGCGGCGCCTCGCTGCGAGGCAAGCTGCTGGTCGCGCAGCACCACGGCAAGGAAGCGGAAGCAGCGTTCGAGCGCGCCGTGCAGCTCGATCCCAATTCGGGAGAGGCGCACGCGGCCTACGGCGGCTTCCGGTTGCACCGGCGCGAATACGACAAGGCGCAGAAGCAGCTCGAGGCGGCGCTCACGCTCGAGCCGGCCAATGCGCGCACCTTGGCCGACCTTGCGCGCGCGTATCTGGGCACCAACCGGCTGCTGGAAGCCGACAAGCGGATCCAGGAAGCCGTGGCGAGGGACGCGAACGATCCGCGGGTGCTCTACGTGCAGGGGCGGGTGGCGGAGGCGATCGGAAAGCAGGAGGACGCGTACAAGGCGTACGAGAAGGCGCTGCAGAAGAAGGCCGACCTGGCAGAGGCGCTGGTCGCGCAGGGCTCGATCTGGTTCTCGCGCGGCGAAAAGCAGAAGGCGCGCGAGAGGCTCGAGGCGGTGCTCAAGACCCCGTCGCGCACCGCGCGGGAGGAAGAGGCGGCCGGCGACCTGGCGCTGGACCTCGGAGACAGCAAGACCGGGAAGGAGTGCTACGAGCGCGCGCTGAAGCTCGATCCGGAGGACCCGCAGGCCCACTCGGGCCTGGGCCGCGCGCTCGCGGTGCTGGGCGACCTGCCCGGTGCGCGCGCCGAGCTGGAGGCCGCGCTGCGCCAGGTGGATACCGATCCGGTGCTGCATTTCGAGTACGGATCGCTCCTGCGCCGCATCGGCGACGTCCAAGGTGCGCTGTCGGCGCTGCAGCGCGCCGTGCAGCTCGATTCCAAGGACCATCGCTTCCGCTCGCGCCTGGGCGCGCTGCTGGTCGAGCGCAAGGAGTACGAGAAGGCGGAGGTGGAGCTCCGCCAGGCTCGCCTCGGCAACGACCGCTACGGCGAGACCTGGTTCTACCTGGCTCGTGCGCTCACCGGGCAGGGCAGGCTCAGCGAGGCGATCGACACCATCCGCCGCGCGGTCGAGCTGGAGCCGGACAGCGCCGAGTACCTCTACGTCCAGGGGCTCATCTACGAGCAGGGACAACAAATCCAGGACGCGGTGGAGAGCTTCCAGAAGTCGATCGCCAAGAAGCCGCGGAACGCCGACGCCTACGAGCACCTGGGACAGAACCTGAACGTGCAGAACCGTTTCCTCGAAGCGGTGACCGCGTTCAAGAAGGCCGCCGAGCTGGACCCGTCGCGGGCGCGCCTGTGGGCGCAGATCGCCGACTCGCAGCAGCAGGCGGGCGACCTCGAGGGCGCCATCGCGAGCTACCAGAAGTCGCTGGCGCAGGATCCGAACCAGCCTGGCGTCTGGAGCCGGCTGGGCATCGCCTACAAGGACCGCGGCTGCACCGGCTGCAAGAACCGCGCGATCGAGGCGCTCAAGCACGCGGAGGCGGTCGACCCCAAGGACTGGGTCGCCCACCACGAGCTGGGCTACCTGTACAAGGACGACGGGCGGAGGGCGGAAGCGATCGCGCAGTTCCGCAAGTACCTCAACCTGCGGCCCGATGCCGGCGACGTGGAGACGGTGAAGGACGACATCTACTACCTGCAGGAAGAGAGCCGGCGAGCGCCTTGATCTTCAGCGTCTCGGTCGACCTCGACGGACTCGGCTGCTACGCAGCCATCCACGGGCTCGATGCGGCGTCGCTGCCGGAGCGGGCGTTGCAGGCGGTGCCGGTGGCGGCGGTCTCCCGGCTCTGCGAGCTGTTCTCGGCGCTGCGGCTGCCGGCCACTTTCTTCGCCATCGGAAGCGAGCTGGCCATCCCGGGCAGCGCGCCTGCGCTGCGCGCGGCGGCGGCGGCGGGCCACGAGATCGCCTCGCATTCGCACGGGCATGACTACGCGCTCTCGCGGCGGACGGCGGACGAGATCGATGCAGACCTCGCGCGGGCCGAGCGAGCCATCTCGGAGGCGGTGGGAAAGGCGCCGCGCGGGTTCCGCGCGCCCGGATACACGGTGTCTCCCGCGCTCTTCGACGTGGTACGGGCGCGAGGCTACCTGTACGACAGCTCGCTCTTGCCCTCGCCGCCGTACTACGCCGCGAAGGCGGCGGCGATCGCGGTGCACGCGCTGCGCGGGCGGCAGAGCCGGAGCATCCTGGGGAGGCCGGCGCAGCTCTTCTCCCGTCGCTCGCCGCACTGGCGGGAGGGTTTGCGCGAGCTGCCGGTCGCCACGCTTCCGGTCCTACGCGCGCCCGTGATCGGGACCGTCGTGCTCGCCGTCCCCGAGCGCTGCGCCGCGGCGCTCGCGCGCGCGGGCGCGGCGGGCGGTCACTTCAACCTGGAGCTGCACGGCATCGACGCGCTGGATGCGTCCGACGCAATCCCCGAGCTCTCCCGGGTACAGCCCGGCCTGCGCCTCCCGGCCGCCGACAAGCTCCGCCGACTGCGGGCGCTGCTCGGAACGCTGCAGGCGGCGGGCGAGCCTCTCACGCTCGAGCAAGCTGCGCTGCGGCTGTTGCCTCAAGCCGCGCTGCGCAAGCGGCAGGGCCCGGATCTGTCCGGTTGACCCGATCCGCCGCGGGGACTACACCCCACCGACCATGGCCTTGCGCGCTCCGGTCGAGAGCCAGTCCACCGCGCTGGTGCGCTTCGATCCGGAGCGGCCGAAAGGACTGTTCGGCCGGTTGCGGGGCGCGATGGAGAAGTGGACGCTGCAGCAGGGCGGGAAGGATCTCGAGGCCCGGCTCGCCCGTCTGGTCGCGCCGCAGAACGAGTACGGGGTGGACCCCTTCGGCCTCGACCTCGAGTTCGCCAAGGCGGCGATTGCGCCCGCGCTCTGGCTCTACAAGAACTGGTTCCGGGTGGAGACGCACGGCATCGAGCACGTCCCCGCCGGGCGGGCGCTGATCATCGCGAACCACTCGGGGCAGCTCCCCTTCGATGCGCTGATGATCGGCATCGCCATGCTGGTCGAGGCGGAGCCCCCGCGCATCTGCCGCGCGATGGTCGAGCGGTGGGCGCCCACCCTGCCGTTCGTGGCCCCGTTCTTCGCGCGCATCGGTCAGGTTGTGGGGACTCCCGAGAACGCGCGCCGCCTGCTCGCCGCCGGCGAGACGCTGATGGTCTTTCCTGAGGGCACCCGCGGCCTCAACAAGACCTTCGAGAAGAAGTACCAGCTGCAGGACTTCGGGCTCGGCTTCATGCGGCTCGCGCTGGAGACGCAGGCACCCATCGTGCCCGTCGCCGTGGTGGGCGCCGAGGAGCAGGCGCCTGCGCTCTGGGACTTCAAGGCAGCCGCGAAGATCCTCGGCTTCCCCTCGCTGCCGGTCACTCCCACGGTCCTGCCCGTCCCGCTTCCGGTGAAGTACCGGTTGCACTTCGGGCCGCCGATGAAGTTCACCGGCTCAGCCGACGACGAGGACGCGGAGCTGGATCGCAAGGTCAAGGAAGTGAAGGCCCGCGTGCAGGCGATGGTGAACCGCGGGGTCGAGGAGCGGAAGGGGATCTTCTTCTAGCCGCCGCCAGCGCGGCGCTGCGTGTTTCGAGAGCTGGATGCGCGATACCGTCCTCATCACCGGGATCAGCGGCAACCTGGGGCGCACGCTCGCGCGCATCCTGCACCGGACCGAGAAGGTGGCCGGCCTCGACCGGCGCCCGTTCGCGGGCAAGCCGAAGGACCTCGAGCTGCACCAGCTCGACATCCGCAAGAAGAAGGTCGAGGACGTGTTCCGCAAGGGCGAGATCAAGGCGCTGCTCCACATGGCGATCATGCACGACCCGCGCCTCTCGCAGAGCGAGCACCACAGCTTCAACGTGCTGGGGACCAAGGCGGTGCTCGAGTACGCCGCCAAGTACGGCGTCGAGAAGGTGGTGGTGCTCAGCTCCACCAACGTCTACGGGCCGCGGCCGGACAACGACAACTTCCTCACCGAGGACGCCCCGCTGCTCGGCTCGCAGAACTTCCCGGACATCCGCGACCTGATCGAGGTCGACATGTACGCGCAGCAGTACATGTGGAAGCACCCGGAGGTGGAGACGGTGATCCTCCGGCCGGTGCACATCGTCGGCCCGCACGTGCGCAACGCGCCCTCCAACTACCTGCGCCTGAAGCGCCCCTGGGTGCTGGCCGGCTTCGACCCGATGGTGCAGCTCGTCCACGAAGAGGACGTCGGACGGGCGATGCAGTTGTCGCTCAAGCGGGGCGTCCGAGGCGTCTACAACGTCGTCGGTCCGGGCGAAGTCCCGCTCTCCACCATCCTGCGCGAGCTGGGGCAAAAGCCCATCCCGGTGCCGCACTTCCTGGCCCGGCCGCTGCTCGACCGGCTCTGGACCTACCGCATCACCGGGTTCCCGCCGCCCGAGCTCGATCACCTCCAGTTCCTCTGCACGGTGGACGGCTCCAAGGCCGAGAAGGACCTCGGGTACCGGCCGGCGTTCACCTTGCGCGAGACGATCCGCAGCGTTCTCGGGGAGGCGCCGCCCCGCGCCAATTTATCGGTGGTGAGCTGATTCTCCCGGCCGGGCGCGGCCGGCGGGCTTATCCTCCTCGCATGCCCGACCAGCTGCTCGTCTTCGCCGCCGGCGGGGGAGCCCACCTCGCCGTCTGCGTCGCCTCGAAGCTCGCGCGCGAGGCGGCGGGGCGGCATGGCCTCGCCCCGGGCAGCGCGTCCGCGCTTGCGCAGGCGCTAGCCGGCACGCTCCTGCTCGCCGCCTCGGAGCGCAGGCCGCCGCAGGCGCGCGTGGACGTTCAGCTCGAATGCGGTGGGCCGCTCAAAGGTCTGCTCACCGACGCGGACGCCTCGGGCGCGGTGAGGGGATTGGTCCGGGTGATCGGGCTCGACCACGACGGCTCGCGCGCCGCGCCCGTACGCAAGGCGGGACCGGGCGGGCCGCTGCGGCGCTTCGATCCGCGGCCGCTCCTGGCCAGCAGGCACGACGAGCGGGCGGGAATGCTCTCGGTGGTGCGCGCCGAGCCAGGTTCGGACGAGCTGCACCGGGCGGCGTTTCCGTTCGCCGGCGGGGACCTGGGAGCGGCGCTGACGCTGTTCCTGCGCAACGATCGGGCCCGCGGAGGCGAGATGGCGCTGGAGGTCCTCTTCCGGCCGGGGGAGCCGCCCGCAGCGGTGGCCGGGGCGCTCTTGTGGGCGCAGCGCGAGGACGAGGCGGACGACGTGCGCGCGCTGGGCAAGCCGCTGCGCCAGGGCGTACTGCACGAGTCGCTGCTGCGGGCGGAAGCGCGCGCCGCCGACGCGCGTGGGCTCGCCGAGGAGCTGGCGCGCGCGCTGGAGCTGGGACCCCTCACCGTGGAGGCGGAGGTGAAGCCGCGCTTTGCCTGCCGCTGCTCGCGGGAACGGGTGGTCCGCGCCCTCGCCACCCTCGCGCGGGACGAGCTGCGCGACATGGCGGAGCGCGACAACGGCGCGGAGGCGAGCTGCGATTTTTGCGGCGCGCGCTACGGCATCTCTGCCGCCGAATTGCTCCAGCTCGCCGGCGACGACCCGCTGCGCGCCTGAGGGCTAGTGGCCGCCGATAGGGCGGCCCTACGCTTTTCACGGCGCGGCGGTCATGGCATGCACTCTAGTCGGGCCGCACCCACGTTTTCAGCTTCTGCACGGCGTGGTGGAAGTTCACCTTCGCGTTCACCTCGGTGATCCCGAGCGTCGCCGCGATCTCGGCGAACGGCAGATCGCCGTCGATGCGCAGCAGCAGCACCTCGCGCTGCCGCCGCGGCAGCCGCGCGATCGCCTCGCGCAGCGCGCGCTGCCGGTCCGCCCGCTCGAGCCGCTCGTGCGCCTCCGGTTCGCTGGGAGTTGCTTCGCGCTCCTGGGCATCCTCGCTGCGGTCGAAGCGTGCCATGTCGCGCAGGTGGTTCTTCGCCAGGTTGACCACGATGCGGAACAGCCACGACTTGAAGGACCCTCCCCGCCATCCGCCCGCCCGGCCCGCGGCATTGATGAACGCGCGCTGGGCCAGGTCCTCGGCATCGTCCAGATCGCGGGCGAACCGGCGCGCGATGGCCAGCACCGGCGCCTGATACCGGCGGACGAGCACCTCGAAAGCGCGCGAGCTGCCCGCGCGGAACGCGGTCAGGAGCTCGGCGTCCGAGAGCGTTCGGTCGTCCGGCATCGCGCGGTGGACAGCTGTAGCAATTGACGCGAGGAGCCGCCACACTCTAGATCGCGTCGCGCCATCGGCGGCGCGGAAGGAGATTCGAGGGTGCTCGATCTGCGCTGGGTGGTGGCCAACCTCGACGAGGCGAAGCGGCGTCTTGCGACGCGCAGCGCGGACGCAGCGTCGGCGCTTCTGCCCATCGAGCAACTCGCCGCCGAGCGCAAGGCGCTGATCCAGGCGACCGAGACCCGGCGGGCGGAGCAGAAGCGGGCCAGCGAGCAGATGCGGACCTTGCGCGGCGAGGAGCAGGCGCGCCTGCGCGCCGAGCTGAAGGCGCTCTCCGACGAGGTGAAGGAGAAGGAAGCGCGGCTCAAGCAGGTCGAGGAGCAGATCGAGGCGGCGTTGCTCGCGGTGCCCAACCTCCCGCACGAGTCCGTCCCGGTGGGGAGCGATCCGAAGGACAACGTGGTGGTGCGCTCCTGGGGCGAGAAGCCGCGGCTCTCCTTCACCCCGCGCCAGCACGACGAGCTGGGCGAGCGGCTGGGGCTCCTCGACTTCGCCCGGGCGGGAAAGGTGTCGGGGGCGCGGTTCGTCTTCTACCGGGGCGACCTCGCGCGTCTCGAGCGGGCGTTGGTGAGCTTCTTCATCGATCTGCACCGCGAGCGCGGGTACGTCGAGCTGCTGCCGCCCTACCTGGTGAACGCGGACTCGATGCGGGGCACCGGCCAGCTGCCCAAGTTCGAGCAGGACCTGTTCAAGACCACCACCGGCCTGTACCTGATCCCCACCGCCGAGGTGCCGGTCACCAACTACCACCGCGACGAGATCCTCGCCTCGCTGCCGCTCAAGTATTGCGCCTTCTCGCCGTGCTTCCGCAGCGAAGCGGGCAGCTACGGCAAGGACACCAAGGGGATCATCCGGCAGCACCAGTTCCACAAGGTCGAGTTGGTCCGGTTCGAGACCCCCGAGAACGCTCACCAGGCCCTCGAGCAACTGGTCGACGACGCGCAGGAGCCGCTGCGCCGGTTGGGGCTCCACCACCGCGTGGTCGCGCTGTGCACAGGCGACCTCGGCTTCTCCGCGGAGAAGACGTACGACATCGAGGTATGGCTGCCCGGGCAGGAGGCCTACCGCGAGATCAGCTCCTGCTCGACGTTCTCGGACTACCAGGCCCGGCGGGCGCAGATCCGGTTCCGGCCGGGGCCGCAGGACAAGCCGCGCTTCGCGCACACGCTGAACGGCAGCGGGCTCGCTGTCGGACGCACGGTGGTCGCGCTGCTGGAGAACGGGCAGCAACAGGACGGCACCGTCGTGTTGCCGCAGGCCTTGCGGCCGTACATGGGCGGCGTCGAACGCCTGACTCCGACCGCGTGACCTGCGCACCCGCAATTGCGTAGGGGAGCGGATGGTGCGGCGCGCCCGTGCGCTGCATTCTCCCGCGCCTTGGCTGCCGGCGAGCGGCCGCGGGAGGTTCCGATGAGCATCCGGATGTTCTTGGCAACGTTTGCAGCGGCGGCGCTGGCGGGGTCCGCCATGGCGCAGGACGCAGGCATGGGCGGCAGCTCGGGCAGCAGCTCGGGGACGGGCAGCAGCTCCGGCGCGAGCGACAGCTCGGGGATGGCTGGAAGCAGCGCCGACGCAGGCACCTCGGGTAGCAGCTCCAGCAAGCGGGCCAAGAAGAAGAAGGGTCGCAAGTCGTCTTCGGGCTCTTCCACGTCCTCGGGCAGCGGCAGCAGCACCGGCTCGGACAACCCGAAGTAGGGTGGCGCGCTACTACGAGTCGGTCGGAAATCGCATCGTGCCGCACGTGGCCGGCCGGCCGCTGACGGTGGTTCGCTGCCCCCGCGCCATCGGCGAGGACTGCGCGTTCATGAAGCACTCCAGGGTGTGGGCGCCGCCGGCCCTGCGGCGGATCCGGATTCCCGAACAAACCAAGCTCGGCGAGTACCTGGTCGCCGATTCGGTCGCGGCGGTCGTCTCGCT
>DATFUN010000288.1:0-3806 GCA_035260805.1 Myxococcales bacterium
GCTACCACGACCTGGTGGTCGACTACCGCGGGCTCGTGGCGATGCGGCAATTCGCGCCAGTGTGCTTCGATGCGACGCATTCGGTGCAGCAGCCCGGGGGGCAGGGAGACCGCAGCGGAGGCGACCGATCGCTCGCTGCTCCGCTGGCGCGGGCGGCCGCCGCGGTCGGCATCGACGCGCTCTTCTGCGAGGTGCATGAGGATCCCGATCGGGCGCTGTCCGACGGACCGAACTCGCTCACCTTCGCCCTCTGGGAGCAGACGGTCGCGGAGGTGCAACGGATCCGCGCCGCGATGGCTGCTCGCTGAGCGTGCCCCGGCGCGGGGTGGAAAATGGTAGGGTCCCGCCGAGTGCGTGCTCCCCCTCCAGCATTGCTGCTCTGCGCTGTGCTCGGCGCAGCCTGCGGCGGGGGCGTGCCCATCCTGATGTACCACTCGGTGGGCGACGGCGGAGAGCGGCTCACCGTGACCCCGGCGGAGCTGGACGCCCATCTCGATTTCCTCCGCTCGGCCGGCTTCGAGACCGTCACGCTGCGCCAGGTCCTCGACGCGCAGAACGGTGCAGGGAAGCTCCCGCGCCACCCGGTGGTGCTCACCTTCGACGATGGGTTCCAGGACGCGGCGACGGAGGTGCTGCCGCGTCTCCAGGCGCGCGCCCAGAAGGCGACCTTCTTCATCGTGTCCGGGTTCTGCGCTCGGGACGAGGCGAACCGGGTCGTGCACGGCCGGTATCGGTACCTGACCTGGTCGGAGGCGCGCGCCCTGGCGGCCGCGGGGATGGAGATCGGATCGCACACGGTCTCGCATCGCAAGCTCGCCGACCTGCAGACGGCCGACCTGCACGCGGAGGTGGAGCACAGCCGAGCCGCGCTCCAGGCGTACCTGGGCCAGCCGATCGAGTTCTTCGCTTATCCATTCAACGACCAGCGGCAGTGGGTCCGCCATGTCGTGGAGAAGGCCGGCTACCGCGGCGCGGTGGTCGGCATGAACGGGAACACCGACCCGTTCACGCTCCAGCGTCTCACCATGCACGGGGGCATCACCGCCGCCGACCTGCGCTCGATGCTCTCCGAGTCGTGGCAGACCGCATACACGGGGGGCGGATGATCGCCGCGTTGCTCGCCACGGCCGCCGCCGTGTCCGGCACCCTGGAGCCGCAGCCCGTACAAGAGCCAGCTCCGGCGCTCGCCGCGCTGGGACCCCAGCCCACCGGCGCGACGGCGCTGACGGTGTGGGCGGGCAGGCCTTTCCACGGGCTGCGGCTGGATCACGCTTTCTGGGACCGGGTCGACCTCGGGTTGGGGCTCGACGTCTGGCACGAAGGCTTCTACCGGCCGATTGTGCAGGCACGCGTGCGCGTTTTCCGGGCAGGACCCGCCCAGCTCACGCTGCGGGGTACGGTCGGCCGCGTCCTCGGCACCAACTCGGGAGTGGTCCGGACCAGCGACGGGGAGCTGGCGGTCCAGCTGGGCTTCGCGCTGGTTCCGTCCCTGGCCGTGTTCGGCGAGGCAGCGCTGCTCGGCGCCACCGACTTCACCCGCGAGCACACCACCGGGCTCACCCAGGTGCAGGGCGGGCTCGCCTTTGCCCCGCCGGGGCCCTTCTCGCTCATCGCTTCCGCGGGGACGTTGCAAGGGGTCCGCGGCAGCCGCGCGGTGGGCTCGGGCGGCGTCTCCTTGCGGTTCTGATAGAAACCCGAAGCGTGGCGCCGCGATCCAGGAAGCCGCCGCGCGAGCTGTTGCGCCGCATCCGGCTGGTGGTGCTCGACGTGGACGGTACGCTCACCGACGGGCGGCTCTTCTACGGAAAGGACGGCGAGGCCTTCAAGGCCTTCGACGTGCGCGACGGCCACGGGCTGCGCCTGTTGCAGCTCCACGCCGGCATCAAGGTCGCCGTGCTCACCGGCAGGCGGGCCGACCTGGTGCAGCAGCGGTGCCGCGAGCTGTCCATCGAGCCCGTGGTGGGGTCGTCGCGCGCGAAGGGATCCGCGTTGCAGCAGATCTGCGGCGAAGTCGGGGTTCCACGCTCGGCGACGGCGTACATGGGCGACGACGTGAACGATCTCCCGGCGCTGCGCCTTTCGGCGCTCTCCTGTGCACCGGCGGATGCCGCGCCCGAGGTCCTGCGGGAAGTGCGCTGGGTGGCGCCGCACCGGGCGGGACGGGGCGCCGTGCGGGACCTCTGCGAGCTGCTCCTCGGCGCCACCGTGGGATGGCCCCCGCCCGAGGACACACCGGCGCCGCAGGGATGAGCCGCGCAGCATCCCAGACCGCGGCCCCGCCGGCGCCGCGGGCAGTGCCGCTCGCGAAACGCCTGCGCCGCGCGCTGCGGGTGCGCGCCCTTCTGCTGCTGTTGCCGCTGCTTTCGCGCCTGCCTCACCGAGCGGCCCTGGCCCTGGGCGCCGCCGCCGGGCGGCTCGCCTGGCTTCTCGCCCGGCGGCATCGGCGCGCCGCGCTGGAGCACCTCGCCATCGCGTTTCCCCAGCGCGACGCGCGGTGGCGTGCACGGGTCGGGCGCTCCTCGTTCGAGAACCTGGGCCGGTCGGCGCTCGAGATGCTCGCGGTAGAGCGCCTCGATCTGGCCCGGACCGTGCAGTTCGAACCCGGTTCGCTGGAGGCCATGACCGCCGCGCACGCAGAGGGCGGCGGCGTGGTGGCCATCTCCTGCCACCTGGACAACTGGGAGCTGCTCGCCCGCTGCGTGGCCGCCGCCGGCTTTCCCGTCGCCACCGTGGCGCGCGAGGCGCAGGACAAGAGGCTGACGATCCTCCTCGAGAGGTCGCGCGCATCGACCGGGATCGTCAGCCTGTGGCGCGACAACCCCACCTCGGCGCGCGCGTTCATCCGCCATCTCCGCAAGGGGGGCGTGGTGGCGGCGCTCATCGACCAGGACACCGAAGTCGCCGGACATTTCGTTCCTTTCTTCGGAAGGGAAGCCTTCACCCCTCGCGCGCCGGCTGACCTCGCGCTGCGGCTGGACGCGCCTGTCGTGTTCGCCCGGATATGCCGGGTGGCCTCGGGCATGCATCGGATCCGCATCTCGCGCCTCGCGCTTCCTTCGTCGGGCGACCGGGAGGCGGACTCGCGTGCGCTCACCGCGGCGGCCACCGCCGCCATCGAGCAGGAGGTACGCGCGCGTCCGGATCAATGGGTGTGGATGCATGCGCGATGGCGTACACAACCAGGGACAATTGGTTGAACTCTTGACGCTTTTTCTGGGACCAGGGCCCTGCCTCGGACCTCGACACGGGCGCGGGCGGGTGCTAGTGTTCCTTGCAAATGTGGAGCCAGTTCGCCAGCATGAGCGTTGCAGCGGCGCTCCTCCTTGGCTGCGGGGCACGAACGGCTCCCCCCCCGGATGTGTCGGATCGTTCCCCACCCGCCGAGACTCCGGACCTGACTTTGCATCAGGTCGCATTCGCCCGGCTCTCCGACGGGCGGGTCGTGGCGCGGGGTACGGCGCGGGAGTTGTCGTACCACCGGGCGGGCGGGCGGCTGGACGCACAGGTGGCGGCAGCCACGCTCCATCCCGAACCGGGCACCGGGTACGCCATGTTCGGCGAGACGTTGCTCACCGCGCCCACGGTCGACGGCGACCTGGGAGCGAAGCGCGGAACGGCGTCGGGCGGGGTGAATTTCCGCGCCGCGCGCGGTGACCACGGCACGACCGAGCGCTTGCTCTGGGACGGGCCGGCGGATCGGCTGAGCGGCGACCGACCCGTCGAGGCGCAAGGTCCGGGCTACCAGGTGCATTCGCAAGGGTTCTCCGCCCGCGCCGACGGCAGCGACGTCACCTTGACTGGCGGGG
>DATFUN010000289.1:0-8821 GCA_035260805.1 Myxococcales bacterium
CATCTCCAGCAGGTCCGCGTGCGTGCGGTAGATCAGGTTCCATTCCAGGTGGTGCTCCATGTACCAGCGGCTCGGGTTCTCCGGCACCATGTTGGCGATCAGCGCCTCGCCGCCCGGGGCCAGCTGCGCTTCGAAGGTGCGGGAGAGCTGCACCGCCGTGGCGGGGCGCAGGTAATCGAAGAGTCCGACCGAATAGATGAGGTCGAAGGGACCGAGGGGCGTGAACAGCTGCGAGTCGCGCAGCAGGCGCTTGATCGACTCGTGCAGGTACACGAGCTTCACCTGCCGCGACCAGCGCGCGTCGACGATGGGCTTGAGACGCCTGTAAGCGTACGCCAGGGCGCCCTTGTCCTGCTCGAAGAGGACGATCTCCAGCCCCTCGGGCAGGTCCTGGGCTTCCTGCAGCAGCTCGTACAGCTCCTGCGCGGGTCCGGCGGCGATGGAGAGGATCCGCAGCGGGCGCCGGCGCGACTCGATCATCTCGCGCATCCTGCGCTTGACCAAGTCTTTGCGATGCCGCACTGCGCGCGCGGCGCGCGTCTCATCGAATGCCAGGCTGATGGCCTTGGCGAACAGCGTCTGGCCTTCGAACGGTCGCTCGTAGATGAAGCGCATCACCTCGTAGTCGCCGGGGTAGCCGAAGGGCTTCTGGTACGCGCGGCACATCGACGGGGCCTGCATGAAGAATCGATGCAGGTGGCGCCGCGACCAGTCGATCAGCGAAGCGCCGTGGGCGGGCGGGGCGGAGCGGACCGCGGCGTCGATCTCCTCGGTCATGCGCACCACGTCAGTGGCGAAGCCGGCGCGGAGCCTCTCGATCAGCGCCATGCGGGCCGGCGACGCAGGGCTCGCGTCGCCGTGCAGGACGTGCCAGGGCAGGGTCTCCTCTAGCCGGCCGAAGTGCTCTTCGGCGTCCAGCATGAAGAGCTGCAGCTCGGAGACGAGCACCTTGAAGCGCTCATGGCCCGGGGAGTACCAGGTCGCTTGCGACGCGGCGCGGTTGTCGGCGAACTGCTTGATCGAGCGCAGGTGCAGGATCTCGTCGACTTGCAGCAACAGCCCCTCGAAGGAGACGCCGACCAGCATCGCGCCGCCCACGTCGCGCACCGATCCGACGCGGCCTTCGCCCCGATAGACCTCGTGTCCGTCGAATCGCACCGTCAGGTCGGTGAGGTGGTCGCCGACCACCAGCGCCACACGCCCGGCAGGCCATTCGAAGGCGACGCCGTTCTGCGAGACGTCGTGCACCATGCACACGGTGGGCACGCCCCTCGGGGAGATCAGCACCTCTCCGTAGACGGGGAGTAAATCGATCGCCCGGTACCGTTGCGGCCGGAAGAAGACTTCGCGGCCTTGCGCTCCGTCGAGCTCCTCGTACGTTCGAATCGGGGCGATCAGCTTCGGGGAGGCCATGGGACGCGCTTTCCTCTCAGGCGGATGCTGGAGCGAGCCGCACCTCGAATCTCGCCCCCCCGGACGGTCGATTCGAGACGCGGATACGCCCGCGATGCGACTCGACGATGAGCTTGGCCATGTACAGGCCCATGCCCATGCCGCGGTCGCCCTTGGTTGATACGAACGGCTCGAAAATCTTCTCCTGCATTTCCCGGGGTACGCCCGGGCCTTCATCTTCCACTGCGAGGACTACATCGTCCGCGTCGCGGGAAGCTTGAATCGAAATCCGCCGCGAGCGCTCGGTGGCCTGGAGCGCGTTGCGGACCAGGTTCACCAGGACCTGGATCAGCTTCTGCCGGTCGCCGTTCACGCACGGCAGATCGTCCTGGACCTGTACGTCGACCTTGCGCGCACGGTAGTTCAGGTCCATCCGCGAGATGGCGATCGCGCCCTGGACCACCTGCGCCGGCGCCACCTTGTCCATCGCCAGGTGGATGGTCCCCGCGGAGGCGAACTGGTGCATCGCCTCGAGCGTCTCGAGCAGGTTGTGGATTCCCTGGGTGCCGACGTGGACGCTCTCCAGCAGATCGGGCGAGGCGTTCTGCTGCTGAAGCTCGCGCTCGATGAAGTTGACGCTGATCATCACGTTGCGCAGGTCGTGCGTGATGCCGGCGGCGAGGCGGCCCATGGTGCCCAGCCGCTCGAGGTGGAGCACGTGCCGGTGGGTGGACTCGATCACCTCCAGCGAGGCGGTCAGCTCTTCGGTGCGCCGGGCCAGCAGGGCCACCAGCCGCTGGATGGTCCGCGACTGGTAGACGTGCTCGCACGCCTGGCGGACCGCCTCGAGGATGTCCTCCGGCTGCCACGGCTTCTTGAGGAAGCGGAAGACGCGGGCGCGGTTGATCGCGCTGATCAGCGCGGGTGGATCGGTGAAGCCGGTGAGCACGATCCCGGCCACGTCGGGCTTGCGGGAGCGCAGCTCCTCGAGCATCTCGACGCCGGTCATCTCCGGCATGCGCTGGTCGGCGATGACTACGTCGATGTCCGTCTTGTCGGCGATCTCCAGCGCCTGCTTGCCGGAGTCCGCCTCGTAGACCGTGTAGCCGCTCTCGAGGAACCCGCGCAGGACCAAGAGATTGGGACGCTCGTCGTCCACCAGCAGGACGCCGCTCTTGCGCGGGCCGTCGACCCCGTACTGGGCGACGAGCGCTCGCAGTCCTTCATCCAGCATGCCCTACAGTGTCCTTGTTTCGACGTTGCACAAGCAAATTCCAGGTGGAGTTTTTTTGAACACCCCAAAGATCGCACAGTTACAGGCCATCTGAACAGACCCCAAGTGAAATCAAGGGACTGTGGCGCTTCTTTTCTCCGGCAGCGCTCGCCCGGTGGTGCGTAAGTTCCCTACATGAAAGGGATTACCTGCGGCGCGAAAGGGTGGCGAGATCCGCCCGCCGCAGCGCCCAGGACGGACAGGCGGGCGGAGCATCGAGCGTCGCGACCTGTGCCGCAGGATGGCCCTCCAGCACGGCGCGCGCCGGGAACCGGGCCCGCTGCTTCACCAGCGCGCCGGCGCGCACGACGCTCTCCTCGCCGACCACGCTGTAGTCGCAGACGATCGCCGCCGGCTCCACCACGGCTCCTCGCCCGATGCGGCACCCATGGATCATCGCCGCAGGGCCGATCACCACCTCGTCCTCGAGCACCAGCTCGTTGTCGGGAAGGAGGTGCAGCACGGCGTTCTCCAGGATCTGCACCCGCGCGCCGATGCGCACCGGGCCGTGGGAGTCGCCGATGATCTTCACGCCCGCGCCGATGATCGCGCCCGGGCCGATGGTCACGTCGCCGGTGATCTCGGCGCTGTCGAACAGCACCGCGCTCTGATCGATGCGCGGCTCCTTGTCCAGGTAGGCGTAGACGCGGCCCATGGCGGCTCCGGCGGGCATGCTGCCCGAGAGGGGTTGCAAGAGGTACGGCGGGAGCGAGAGGTCGCCGCCGCGCAGTCGCAGGAGGCGCTCGCGATCGGACTGGCTCACGCGCCGGACGGTGCGGCCGGGCTGGCCCACCACCACCGCCTCGTCGGGGACTATGGTCCCGGGGGGCAGCAGCGTGCCCTCTCCCAGGATGCAACCGCGGCCGAGGCGCGCGCCCGCGAGCAGGATCGAGCCGTTGCCGATCTCGCAGAGGTCGCCCACCGCCGCGCCGATCACCACGCAGCGGTGGCCGAAGACGACCTTCTGCCCGATGGAGACGGGCTGCTCGGCGGTGCCGATCGCCACTCCGTTCTCCAGCAGGGCCGAATGCGCGCCCAGCTCCACCGCGCCGCCGGGCGTCCGGATCACGGCTCCCTGCGCGACGAGGCACTTGGGTCCCGCGCGCAAGAGTCCCAGCACGGCTCCGCTCGGGGCGACCTGGGGCGAGTCGGCCGCCGGGCTCCGGTTGAGGCTCATCGCCCCGGACCATAACCGGCCCCCGCCCTCCGCGGAACTGCGCGGGGCCTTTGTGCGGCTAGAGGATCGCTTCCGCGGCGAGCGGGAGGGCAAGGTCGTCGAGCAGGCGCTGCGCCACCGCGACGGCCTGGGAGCGAAGCTCGGGGATGGCGGTCGTCTCCCAGAGCTCGCCGCGCCTCAGCGTCCCCAGCGTGAAGAGGAGTCCGCCGGCGCCGCCCAGCAGCGCGCCGTGCTGGTCGGTCGAAAGGCCCATGCCCAGCGCGTCGGGCCGCGCGAGCCCTTGCGCGAGGATCGACTTCAGGAGGGGATGCCGCGCGTCCCGCAGCTGCGCGGCGGGACCGGTGCAGTTGATCACCCGCGCGACGCGCAGCTCGCGCGTCTGCCGCTCGCCACGGGGCCGGTACAGCGCCGCCGCGGACGCGCCGTCCGCCGCGAACGACTGCACCCGTCCGGCATGCACGCGCAGCTGGCCGCGCTCGAGCAACCCGGCGATCGCAGCCCCCACGTCCGGTGCCATCCGGTGCCGGTGCACGTCCCAGTGCGGGCGCAGGTGGCGAAGGAACCGGCGGCGCTCCTCGTGCGAGAGCCGCGACCAGATGCGCTGTGCGACCGGCCGCAGCGCATCGAAGGCGGCGCGCCAGTCGCCGGCGCGCCGGGCCGCCGTCCGCAAGGCCCGCAAGAGGCCCCGCACGCCGCTCGCCCCGATGCGCGGCTGAGCCGACCCGGTCGCTTCTTCGTGCACCTGCGGCAGCAGGCCGTGCCGCGAGAGCGCATGAATCGTCCCGCGGTGCCCGCGCTGCCGGAGCGCGAGAGCGGCATCGACCATGGTGAGGCCGCTGCCGACCAACAGGACGCTCCCGTCCGGGGCGACTCCGTCCAGCGCGCCTGGGTCCCAGGGTGAGCGGCGGTAGAGCAAGGTCGAGTAGAGCCCGCCGTCCGGCACCGGGAGGTCCGCGCTGGCCAGGTTCCCCAGCGCGAGCACCGCCGCCCGCGCCTCGATCGCCCCGCCTGCGCGCAGGGCGAGGTGCACCGCGCCGCGCCCGGCGCCGGCCGAGACGACTTCGCCGCGCACCAGGTGGAGCGTGACGCCCGGAGCGGCGCGCGCGTGCGCGGCGGTCAGAGCGGCCTCCAGGTACTTGCCGTAGAGCGCGCGCGGGACGAACGCGTCCGGGGCGGCCCCGCTCCAGCCGACGAAGTGGCCCGGGTCGTCCGGGAACGCGCTCATGCCCCCGGCGGGCACGTTGAGCACGTGGCAAGGTTCCGCCGGTCCATAGGCGAGCCCGCGAGCAAGCGCGCCGCTGCGCTCGATCAGCGCGATGCGAAAGGGTCCGCGCGCTCGCCGCAAGAGCTGCACGGCCACCAGCGTGCCGCTCGCGCCGCCCCCCACGATCGCGACGTCCACCGGGCCCATCTGCGCCAAGTTAGTCACGGGTGGGATGTGCGTCGCGGAGCCGTGGACCGGCGGCGCCCGGTTCCGCCGGCCGTGCGTCCGGCCGTGCCACTGCGCGGTCCCTCGCTCCGTTGCCAGTGAGACTTTCCAGCCCCCAACTTGCTGGCGTGAGAGCAAACCACTCGGAGGCATCGATGAAGAAGCTGCTGTTCACCCCGCTGCTCGCCGCGCTGATCGCGGCGCCGGCCTGGGCTGGAAGCGCGACGCGGATGACCGAATCCTCGCCGGACGCGTTCCGGGAGCTCGTCGAGGTGCAGACGACCCGCAATCCCGCCGCGGTGATCGCGCGCGACGCGCTGTACGGCGGCCTCGCGGGCCTGGCCATCGGCGGCGGCATCGCCCTTCTCAATAACGGCGACAACTGGCAACGCGACCTGGCCATCGGCGCGGGCGCAGGCCTCCTGGTGGGCGCCGTGTTCGGGGCGGTCGATGCCGCGAGCGCCGATCGCTACATGGCGGTCGCCGATTCGGCGCCGAGGATCCGCGACGTCAAGTCACAGGCGAGCCGCTCGGCAGGGCTCGGCTACGGCATGAAGTTCTAGCGGCCGGGCGGGGACGCGCCGCGCTGCCCGGCCGCTCTGCACGAATCGTGGTGGCCATCGCGCATCGCCGATCTGTCTACGCCGGAGTACGCAGTTCTCATCGCGAGGAGGCACCAGTGACCGCAAGGACCTGCATCCCCGTTCTCGCCGCGCTGCTGTCGCTGCCCGCGCTGGCGCAAACCACCACCGTCCAGCCGCAGCCCGGCACCACCACGACCGTGCAGTCGTCGCCCGGCTCGACCACCGTGCAGACGCAGCCGCCGCCGCCACCACCGCCGCCCGCGCCCGGGACCCAAGTGGTGGTGAACCCGCCGCCGGGAGAGCCGCCTCGGGCACCGGCCACCACGACGCGCGTCAGCGCGTACGAACCAGCCGTCGTCGTCGAGGAGCACCACCGCGCGCCGATGGCGATCGTGGCGACCGACGCGCTCTACGGCGGTATCGCCGGAGTGCTGGTGGGCGGAGGCATCGCGCTGCTCGACAACGGCGATCACTGGCAGCGCGATCTGATGATCGGCGCGGGCGCGGGGATCCTCGCCGGCGTCGGCGTCGGTATCGTCCAGGCCGTGATCGAGTCGAACGATACGCCGCGCACCCGGGCGGTGGCCGACCAGATCCGGCACGACGGCGCGCGCTCACCGGGCGGGCCCGCCCTCGCCTTCGGCGGGCACTTCTGAGCACAGGACGGGCCGCTCACGCTTCCGGCGTGAGCGGCTCGATCCCGGCCGCGGCCAGGAGCGCCATGTCCTGGGCCAGCTCGGGGTTGCCGGTGGTGAGCAGCTTCTCGCCGAAGAAGATCGAGTTCGCTCCGGCGATCATGCACAAGAGCTGGGCCTCGGCATTCATCTGCATCCGCCCGGCGGAGAGACGGACCATGGCCCGCGGCATGAGCAGCCGGGCGACCGCGATCATGCGCACCATCTCCAGGGTGGAGACCGGCGGCCGGTCGGCGAGCGGGGTTCCGGCGACGCGAACCAGCATGTTGATCGGCACCGACTCGGGATGGGGATCCTGCGCGGCGAGCGTGCGCAGCATCTCGCAACGGTCGTCGATCGACTCGCCCATCCCGATGATCCCGCCCGAGCAGACGGTGATGCCGGCCTCCCGCACGTGCCGGAGCGTCCGCAGCCGGTCGTCGTACTCGCGGGTGGTGACGATGCTCGAGTAGGCCGCGCGGCTGGTGTCCAGGTTGTGGTTGTAGGCGGTGCAGCCGGCCGCCTTCAACCGGCGCGCCTGGTCGGAAGTGAGCATCCCCAACGTGCAGCACGCCTCGAGCCCCTGCGCGCGCACGCCGCGCACCATCTCCAGCACCCTCTCGAACTGCGCGCCCTCCTTCACTTCGCGCCAGGCGGCGCCCATGCAGAAGCGCGTGGCTCCCGCCTCCCGGGCGCTGCGCGCCGCGGCGAGGACCTCGGAGGTCTCCATCAGAGGCTCGGCGTCGACCCCTGTGTGGTAGCGCGCCGCCTGAGGGCAGTAGGCGCAGTCCTCGGGACAGCCGCCCGTCTTGATCGACAGCAAGGAGCAGAGCTGCACCTTGTTGTCGCGGAACGCCTCGCGGTGGACGGTCTGGGCGCGGTGGGCCAGCTCGAGCAGCGGCAGATCGTGCAGCGCTCGCACCTCGGGCAGCGTCCAGTCGTGGCGGATGTGCATGGGGCGCTTCGAGTACCACAAACCGAATCCACCCTCGACCCTCTACTGAGTACCTGCTCGTGCGCGCGCCGCCGCCAGCGCCTCGTCCAGGCGCGCCGGGTCGCCGCTGCCCTGGGCGAAATCCGGACTGCCGCCGCCCTTTCCACCCAGTGCCTCGAGCGCGGCCTTCAGCACCTCGTTCATCCCTGGCCCCGGCGCGCCGCGCGGCCGCGCGAAGCAGAGGTGCGCGCGCCCGTCCTCCACCGCGGCGATCAGCGCCACCGCGCCGCGTTCGGCCACGGCGGCGGCGATGGCGCGAGCGAGGGAAGCGCGCTCGACCCGGGCGACCACGGGCGAACCCTTCGCCGCGAGCTCGGCCGCCTGCAACCGCGCAAGCTCCTTCTCCAGCGCCTCGTTCGCTTTGCGGCGCGCGATCGCCTCCTCGGCGGTCCGCCTCGCCGCCTCGGGCAAATCGCGCGGGGCGCATTTGAGCGCCTCGGCCGCGCCTGCCAGCCACCGCGCCTGCTCCACGAGCACCTTCACGACGCGGCCGCCGCAGGCGAACTCCACGCGCGCCTTGCCGGAGCCCCACTTCTGCGCGCCGAGCACCGCGATGACGCCCACCTCGCCGGTCCGCGCCGGGTGCGTCCCTCCGCACGGGGAGGCATCCACGCCTTCGACCAGCACCACGCGGTCTCCTTTGACCGGCTCCTTGCGCAGCGGCAGCCGGGCGCGCTCTTCCGCACCGAAGTCGCGCGCCACCACAGGCAGGTCCCGCCAGACGGTCTCGTTGGCCGCCGCTTCGGCAGATCGCAGCGCGGGCTCGTCGAGGCGCGAGATCGAGCAGTCGAGATCGATCGTGCAGGTGCGCTCCCCCAGGTGGAACGAGGTGGTCGGCGCTTCCAGGACGCGCTCGAAGGCGGCGCTGAGCAGGTGCTGGCCGTGGTGCTGCTGCATGTGATCGAACCTGCGCTGCCAGTCGACCACACCTTCCACCTCGCCGGTCGGCAGCGGCTTGTCCACCACGTGCAGCACGGCTCCGTCCCTCTCCTGCACGTCGACTACGGCCGCGCCCGCGAGCGTGCCGCGGTCGGCGGGCTGGCCGCCGCCCTCGGGATAGAACGCGCTGCGGTCCAGCACCGCGGCCGGACGGCCGCCCAGATCGGCCAGGGAGACGATGCGGGCGGTGAAGCGGGTCAGGTACGGGTCGCGCAGGTACAGGCGGTCGGTCATGGGCGCCGCATTGTATGGAGCGCGGCTACGAAAGATAGAGTCGGGATGGCGCGTCTGCTCGCCCTCGACCGGAAACCCGAGCGTCCATCGGTCCCTCCGCCTGGCACGCCGCGTGGAATGGCGGG
>DATFUN010000290.1:0-7947 GCA_035260805.1 Myxococcales bacterium
CGACCACGGCCGCCGGTCGGGTCGCCATGCACGAGGTGCGCGGTGCGCTGATCGAGGCGCAAGCGGACGCGGCCGGCCTGCCGCTGTGGACGGTGCCGCTGCCGTGGCCGTGCCCGAACGCCGAATACGAATCGGCGATGCGCCACGCGCTCTCCCGGGCCAGGAAGGACGGCATCGACACGGTCGTGTTCGGCGACCTGTTCCTCGCGGACATCCGCGCGTACCGCGAGTCGCTGCTCGAGGGGACCGGCGTCCGCCCCGCGTTCCCGCTCTGGGGAAAGGACACCTCGAGGCTGGCGGCGGAGATGATCGAGGCGGGCCTGTGCGCGACGCTCGTGTGCGTGGATCTCGCCGCACTCCCCGTCCGTTTCGCCGGGCGCGACTTCGACGCCAGGCTGCTCGCCGACCTGCCCGCCGGATGCGATCCCTGCGGCGAGAACGGCGAGTTCCACACCTTCGCCTGGGCGGGTCCGATGTTCGCCGCGCCGGTGCCGGTTACCCGCGGCCAGGTCGAGGAGCGCGGCGGATTCGCCTTCGCGGATCTCCTTCCCGCCGGGTAGCCGCCGTGTCGCTCCTGATCGCGCGCGATCTCTCGCTCCGCTACGGAGACAAGGCGCTCTTCGACGGCGCGAGCTTCGTGCTCGGGCCGCACGACCGCGCCGGGCTCATCGGGCCGAACGGATCGGGCAAGTCGTCGCTCCTCAAGGTGCTGGCGGGCCAGCTGGAGCCCGACTCCGGACAGATCCAGCTCGTGCGCCGATCGCGGGCGGGCTACCTGCCGCAGGAGCTGGCGGAGCTGCCGCCCGGGTCGATCCTGGAGGGCGTGCTCGCCTCGGTGCCGGGGAGGATGCAGCTCCTCGCCCGGATCGCCGCGGCGCAGGCGGCGCTGGAGGCCGCGCGCGGCGAGGAGGAGCAGGTCGAGCTGGGCGGCGAGCTGGCCGAGCTGCACGAGGAGCTGGCCCACCACGAGGAACGCTACGGCCGGCACCGCGCGGAGGAGATCCTCACCGGCTTGGGATTCGCTCCGGAAAAGCTCTCGCGGCCCGCCGCCGAGCTGTCGGGCGGCTGGCGCATGCGGGCGGCGCTGGCGGCGCTCTTGCTGCAGGATCCCGAGCTCCTGCTCCTCGACGAGCCGACCAACCACCTCGACGTCCCCACCTTGGAATGGTTCGACGACGCCTTGCGCCGCTCGCGCAAGGCGCTGGTGCTCGTCTCGCACGACCGCGAATTCCTCGACCGGCACGTCACCCGCGTGCTCGCGCTGGAGCCCGAGGGTCTCCGCACGCACCCGGGCAACTACGAGGACTACCTGGAGGCGCGCGCGGCCGAGGAGGAGCAGCTCGCCGCGCGCGCCGAGCGGCAGCAGAAACGGCGCGCGCAGACCCTCGCCTTCATCGAGCGGTTTCGCGCCAAGGCGACCAAGGCGCGCCAGGTGCAGAGCCGCATCAAGCAACTGGAGAAGGAGGAGCTGATCGAGGTGCGCGAGGAGCGCGCCACGGTGCGCTTCCGCTTTCCGGAGGCGCCGCGGAGCGGCCGCGAGGTGGCCCGGCTCGAGGGCGTGAAGAAGTCCTACGGCGAGATGCCCGTGTACCGCGACCTCACCGCCCAGGTGCTCAGGGGCGAGCGCATCGCGGTGATCGGGCTGAACGGCGCGGGAAAAACGACGCTCCTGCGCCTGCTCGCGGGCGAGCTCGAGCCGGACGCGGGCACCGTCGAGCTGGGGCACGGCGTGCGCCTCGGGTACTTCGCGCAGCACCACACCGACCTCCTGGATCCGGCGCGCACCGTGCTGGAGGAGGTGGCGAGCCTGGTCCCGGACCAGCCGCAGAGCTGGGTGCGCAGCGTCCTGGGCGCCTTCCTCTTCTCCGGGGCCGACGTCGACAAGCGCATCGCGGTGCTCTCCGGAGGCGAGCGCGCCCGGGTGTCGCTGGCCAGGCTGCTCGTCGTGCCCTCCAATTTCCTGCTGATGGACGAGCCGACCAACCACCTGGACCTGGACTCTTCCGAAGCGCTCATCGACGCGCTCACCGGCTACGAGGGCACCCTGCTGTTCGTCTCCCACAACCGGTCGTTCGTGAACGGTCTCGCCACCCAGGTCTGGGAGGTGAAGGACCTGGGCATCGACGCGCAGCCCGGCGATCTCGACGATTGGCAGCGCCGCCGCGCCGAGTCGGCGCAGGCAGCCGCACCCGTCGCAAGGCCAGATCGAACCGGCGGGCAAGGGAAGGACGCCCGCCGCGACCGCGCGTTGCAGCGCGAGAAGCGGCTGCGCGCCGTGGGACCTCTGCGCGAGGAGATCGCCCGGATCGAGGAGGACATCGCGCGCCTCGAGCAGCGGAAGAAGGAGGCCGAGGCGGAGCTGGCCGACCCGGGTGTGTTCAAGGACCCAGCCCGCAGCACATCGGCGGTGGCCGCGTACCGCGACGCACAGCAGGACCTGGACGAGCTGTACGAGAGCTGGGAACGGAAGCAGGAAGAGCTGCAACGAGCCGAGGCGCGGCTTTCGGAGGAATGATACGCTTCGCGCGATGAAGCGTGCCGTCCTCTGGCTATTCGCGCTGGTGGTGCTCGGGGCGATCGGGTTCGCCGCCTTCCGCTTCTACGACGAGCGGCAATTCGCCGCGACCCGGTACGGGGAGGGTCCGCGGACGGTGGTGGTGCCGCCGCGCAGCGGACCGCGCCAGCTCTCGCAGCTCCTCGCACGCGCGGGAGTCGTCTCCGACGCCCGCCGCTTCTACGTCCACCTCCACTATTTCAGACGCAAGGCCGTCCCACGCGCCGGCGAGTACGAGTTCGACGGCCCGCTGCTCCCCGACGAGGTGCTCGGCAAGCTGGTCCGCGGCGAGGTGAAGACCTACCGCTTCACCGTGCCGGAGGGGCTGCGCGCCGACGAGATCGCCCCCATCGTGGGCGCCACCACGGTGTGCTCCGCCGACGAGTTCCTGAAGCTTTCCCACGACCCCGCCGTGGCGAAGAAGCTCGGCGTCCCGGCGCAAGGCCTGGAGGGATTCCTCTTCCCCGATACGTACTCGGTGCCGCGCAGCGCCGGCTGCGCGGGCATCCTGCAGGCGATGACCGGGCGCTTCCGCGACGAGTGGCAGAAGGCGCAGGCGCAGCGCGCGAGCCAGGTGACGTTGGACGAGCTGCAAGCCGTGACGCTCGCCTCGATCGTCGAGAAGGAGACCGGGCAGCCCGTCGAGCGGCCCCGCATCTCCTGCGTGTTCCACAACCGGCTGCGGCGCGGCATGAAGCTGCAGACCGACCCCACCGTCATCTACGCCATCCTGCTGGGGCACGGATTCAAGTGGGACGGGAACCTGCACAAGACCGACCTGACGCTCGCGCATCCCTACAACACCTACTACGTGAAGGGGCTGCCGCCCGGGCCCATCGCCAATCCCGGCGCGGCCTCGCTGCGGGCCGCGCTCAACCCGGAGCAGTGCAACGACCTGTTCTTCGTCTCGCGCAACGATCATACGCACGTGTTCTGCCCCGACTTCGCCTGCCACGAGCGCAACGTGCGCAAGTTCCAGATCGAGTACTTCCGCCGCAAGAGGGGCTAGAGGGTTCACCGGGCGGCGGCGGAAGGGAGATCGCAGCGGCGGTAGATGGTGGCGTAGACGAACCGCTGCGCCATGCAGAAGCGCAGGTTGCGGACGGCGAAGACGTCCGCTTCTTCGCCGGCGCCCTCCGCGCCCGGTTCCCAGCGCAGCTTGCCTTGGTAGAGCAACACGGCGAGGGTGGGCGCGTTTCGCGCGAGCCGCTCCTGGAAGTCGGGCCAGCGAAGCCGCGCGATGCGCTCTTCGGGCAGACCGGAAGCGAAGGCCAGCGGGATGTCGAGGTAGTGCCACGCGCTGTCGAGCAGCAGCACGTCCGTCGCACCCGCATTGGCGCGCAGCCAGCGGGAGGCCTGGGCGATCCCCGGCGGCACGGTCGAGATGGGCGAAATCGGGCGCGCCCATTCCGCGACGGCGCCGTTGCGGCCGTAGGAGAAAAGCGCCAGCGCTGCCGGGGTGGCCAGCAGGACGAGGGCGGTCAGCGCGGCGGCGGAGGTCCGCAGCCGGGACGGCAGGGCGGCGAGGCCGGACCACGCGAACGGCAGGGAGAGCGTGGCCGCGACCAGCACGAATCGGGACAACGGCCGGAAATCCACCAGGACCGCGCCGCGGAAGGTGAAATAGGCCGCCGGGATCCAGGCGATGGCGGCGAGCTCCCATCCCGCTGCCTTCTTCCAGAGCGCGCGTGCGGCGCCCGCGATCGACAGGAGGCCGAGCACCGGGGTGACGAGGAGCAACACGGCCGTCGGCCAGTAGACCAGGCAGTACGCTCTCCAGCGG
The DNA here is from genome assembly GCA_035260805.1 of Myxococcales bacterium. Lineage (GTDB taxonomy): Bacteria > Myxococcota > Myxococcia > Myxococcales > 40CM-4-68-19 > VBKO01. Next base: position 4,338 of record DATFUN010000290.1, read on the forward strand.
ACCTGCCCGAACCACCCGAGCGCCATGTCGGCCAGCGCCCGGTGATCGCGATCGATGTAGTGGATCGGGGCCAGGAAATCCCCGCTGGTCCGCGCGTTCTGCCACAGCCACAGCGGCACCGGCAGCACCGCCACGGCGCAGAACAGGGCGACCCGCGGCAAAGGGACGCGGCGGAGGAGAAGCCACCCGGCCAGAAGCGGCACGTATAACCATCCATCGTAGCGGACCATCCCGGCCGCCCCGAGCAGCAGCGCCGACAGCGCCAGACGGCCGGACAGGAGCAGATCGATCGCGCCGAGCAGCAGGGCGAGAAACGGCGCCTCGCTCGCCGCGGTAGTGCTGGCTTGGACGTGCAAGGGGGACAGCGCAAGGCCCAGCGCGGCGACGGTCGCCGCCTCGGGGCCCAGGAGGCGGGCGGTGATCCGGAAGAGCAGCCAGACCCCGAGAAGGCCGCAGACCAGCGAAAAGACGCGCGGAGCCCAGAGCCGGTCCGGCCACAGCTCGAGCGCGCCGCCCAGCATGCTCAAGTGCAGGGGGCCGAACTGGTAGGCCTCGGAGAATCCGCGCCACAGGTGCGGCGCCCGCGCCCAGCGCTCGGCGATCTCGACCCGGACCGGGCCATCGCCGTAATGCTCCATGCCCAGCAGAAGGGCCGGCAGCCGGGCCGCGGCCGCCAGGGTCAGGGCGACCCACAAGAGTCGGCGCGAGGACATCGCGCCGCTTCCACCATAGGGCGCCGCACCGCGCAAGCTCAGGGTGGCAACCTGGGACGTTCAGTTCCCGACCGCCTGGAAGAAAGCTGTCCAGGCGGGGTGTTCAGCGACAGAATGGATGCCGTGCACCGCGCGTTGCTCCACCGGACCCACCCGGCTAGGTTTGAAATGACCCGCCCCGAGCGGGACACGCTTCGAGGGGAGACCTGATGCAGACCTTCCGCGAAACCGAAAGCAATCTGGTCGGACGCATCGCCGCGCTGCAGGACAAGTCGAGCTTCAAGGAACTCCACTGGGAGGGGTCGTTCGAGGAGTACCTGAAGCTCGTGCGGGAGAACCCGCGCGTCACCCGCACCGCCTTCCAGCGCATCTACGACATGATCCTGTCGCACGGGAAGACGGAGTACATCGACAACAAGAAGAAGCTCATCCGGTACCACTTCTTCCACGACGAGCACTTCGGCGGACGCGACGCGGTCTACGGCCTCGACGTGCCGCTGATGAAGCTGGTCAACGTCTTCAAGAGCGCCGCCCAGGGGTACGGGACGGAGAAGCGCGTCATCCTGCTCCACGGACCCGTCGGATCGTCCAAGTCGACCATCGTCCGGCTGCTCAAGAAGGGGCTGGAGGAATACTCGCGCACGCCGGACGGCGCCCTGTACACGTTCTATTGGACGCTCGACCGCAAGACCGACGGCAAGGCCCAGGAGATCTACCACACGCCGATGAACGAGGACCCGCTGCTCCTCATCCCCGAGGACTGGCGCGAGAAGGTCTTCGCCGACATCTGCCCTCCCGACTCGGGCTTCCAGATCCCCTCGCGCGGGGACCTGTGCCCGGCCTCGCGGCTCATCTACCGCGAGCTGATGGGCGAGTACAAAGGCGACTTCTCCAAGGTGATGCAGCACGTGCGGGTGAATCGCCTGCTGCTCAGCGAGAAGGACCGCATCGGCATCGGCACCTTCCAGCCGAAGGACGAGAAGAACCAGGACTCGACCGAGCTGACCGGCGACGTGAACTACCGCAAGATCGCCGAGTACGGCTCCGACTCCGATCCGCGCGCGTTCAACTTCGACGGCGAGTTCAACATCGCGAACCGCGGGATCATCGAGTTCGTCGAGGTGCTCAAGCTCGACGTGGCCTTCCTCTACGACCTCCTCGGCGCCTCGCAGGAGCACAAGATCAAGCCGAAGAAGTTCCCGCAGACGGACATCGACGAGGTGATCATCGGGCACACCAACGAGCCCGAGTACAGAAAGCTCCAGAACAACGAGTTCATGGAGGCCCTGCGGGACCGCACGGTGAAGATCGACATCCCGTACATCACCAAGCTCAACGAGGAAGTGAAGATCTACGAGAAGGACTACAACCCGCACCGCATCCGCGGGAAGCACATCGCGCCGCACACGCTGGAGATGGCGGCCATGTGGGCGGTGTTGACGCGCCTCGAGGAGCCGAAGAAGCACAACCTGACGCTCCTCCAGAAGCTCAAGCTCTACAACGGCAAGACCCTGCCCGGCTTCACCGAGGACAACATCAAGGAGCTGCGCAAGGAGGCCGCCCGCGAGGGCATGGAGGGCATCTCCCCGCGCTACGTGCAGGACAAGATCTCCAACGCGCTGGTCTCCGACAAGGGCGAGGGGTGCGTGAACCCCTTCATGGTGCTGAACGAGCTGGAGAGCGGGCTGCGCCACCACTCGCTCATCTCGTCCGAGGAGGTCCGCAAGCGGGATCGCGAGCTGCTCTCGGTGGTCAAGGGCGAGTACGAGGACATCGTGAAGAACGAGGTCCAGCGCGCCATCTCGGCCGACGAGGACGCCATCGCCAAGCTGTGCGGCAACTACATCGACAACATCAAGGCGTACACGCAGCGCGAGAAGGTCCGGAACAAGTACACCGGCCAATACGAGGAGCCCGACGAGCGGCTCATGCGCGCCATCGAGGAGAAGATCGACATCCCCGAGTCGCGCAAGGACGATTTCCGCCGCGAGATCATGAACTACATCGGCGCCCTGGCCATCGAGGGGAAGACGTTCAACTACCGGACCAACGAGCGGCTGCACAAGGCGCTGGAGCTCAAGCTCTTCGAGGACCAGAAGGACTCGATCAAGCTGAAGAACCTGGTCTCCTCGGTGGTGGACAAGGACACGCAGGAGAAGATCGACATCGTCAAGGACCGGATGATCAAGTCCTACGGCTACTGCGAGATCTGCTCCACCGACGTGCTGAATTACGTCGCCTCGATCTTCGCGCGAGGGGATGCCAAGGACTAAGATGGCGTCGTCCAACGGAGGCGCTGCGTGCCCCTGAAGATCAAGCAGGACCACAGCCGCTTCCGGGAGATCATCCGCGGGCGCATCAAGAACAACCTGCGGAAGTACATCCAGAAGGGGGAGATGATCGGGAAGAAGGGGAAGGACCTCATCACCATCCCCGTCCCGAGCATCGACATCCCGCACTTCCGCTACGGTCACAAGGACCAGGGCGGCGTGGGGCAGGGCGACGGCGAGCCCGGCACCGTGCTCGCGCCCGGCGCGGTGGAAGGGGACGGGCACGGCAAGGCCGGCCAGGGCGAGGGGCAGCACGCGCTCGAAGTGGACCTCTCCCTCGACGAGCTGGCGGAGATCCTCGGCGAGGAGCTGGCCCTTCCCCGCATCCAGAACAAGGGCAAGAAGAACCTGGTCACGCCCAAGGTGAAGTACTCCGGGGTGCACACCACCGGCCCCGAGTCGCTGCGCCACTTCAAGCGCACCTACAAGCAGGCCCTGAAGCGCAGCATCGCGAGCGGCACCTACAACCCGGTGACCCCGATCATCGTCCCCACCCGGGAGGACAAGCGGTACCGCAGCTGGCGCCTCACCGAGCTGCCGCAGTCGAACGCGGTGGTCATCTACATG
>DATFUN010000291.1:0-4542 GCA_035260805.1 Myxococcales bacterium
CTCGCCGGCGAGCGCGCCGCGCAGGAGGACGCGAGGCGCAAGCTGGCCGAGGCCCAGGCAGGCCGCACGCTCGCCGAGGGCCTGGCCAAGACGCGCGGCGGCTTCATGGCGCGGCTCAACGCGTTCGTCGGAGCCGCCAAGGAGCTGGACGACTCGACGCTGGCCGAGCTGGAGGAGATCCTCTTCTCCGCCGACGTGGGAGTGCGCACCGCTACCCGGCTGCTCGACTCGGTGCGCGAGCGGCTCAAGCGGCGCGAGCTGTCGGACGTCTCGCGCGTGAAGGCGGCGCTGCGCGAGGAGGTGGAGCGGATCCTCTCGCTGGGCGTCGCGCCCGGCGAGTCGGGGCACGGCGGGCTCCCCGACCTTCCGCCCGGCACGCCGCCGCCCCAGGTGGTCATGGTGGTGGGAGTGAACGGGACCGGGAAGACGACCACCATCGGGAAGCTCGCGGCGCGCCTGAAGCAGGCCGGGAAGTCGGTGATCCTCGGCGCGGGCGACACGTTCCGCGCCGCCGCCGGCGAGCAGCTCGACGTCTGGGCCGACCGCGCCGGGGTGCCCATGGTGCGCGGGAAGGACGGTTCCGACCCGGGCGCGGTGCTCTTCGATGCGGTGGCGCGGGCCAAGGCGGAAGGCATCCAGGTGGTGCTGTGCGATACCGCGGGTCGCCTCCACACCAAGGCGAATCTCATGGAGGAATTGAAGCGCCTGAAGCGCACCCTGGAGAAGGCGCACCCCGGTTCGCCCCACGAGGTCGTGCTGGTGGTGGACGCGACCACGGGCCAGAACGCGATCGCGCAGGCCCGCCAGTTCCACGAGGCGCTCGGCGTCACCGGCTTCGTGCTCACCAAGCTCGACGGCACCGCCAAGGGCGGCGTGATCATCGGCATCTGCGACGAGCTGAAGATCCCGGTCCGCTACGTCGGCGTCGGCGAGAAGGTCGCCGACTTGAAGCCCTTCGACCCGCACGAGTTCGTCGAGGCGCTGTTCAGCTGATCCCGGCGGCGAACTGCGCGGCGGCGCGCACCGCGTCCAGTCCCGCGGGCTTCATCTCCACCGAGATCCAGCCGGAGTAGCCGATGTCGCGCAGCGCGGCGGAGATGGCGGGCAGATCGAGGGTGCCGCCGGCGCGGACGGGAGCGAGATCGGGCTCGCTCAGGTGCACGTGGCGGAGCACGTGGGCGCTCTTGCGCAGGCGCGCGGGGAAATCCTCGCCCGCGAGTAGCGCGCAGGCGGCGTCGAGGTGCAGGCCGAAGCCCGGCGAGGCGACTTCCTCGACAAGGCGGAGCGCTTCTTCGGAGGTGGTGATGAAGTCCGCGCCGTAGCGCGCGGGATTGGGCTCGATGCACACGCAGGTGCCGGCCTCGGCGGCGGCCGTGCCCAGCGCGCGGAAGAATTCCACGGCTGCTCGCCAGGCGTCGGCGGCGGGAAGCGGGCCGCGGGCCCGGTTGCGCGGCGACCCGAACACCAGCGCCCCCGCGCCGAGCCGGCCGCCCAGGCGGGCAACGCCCGAGAGGTAGTCCAGCGTCCGCCGGCGCGCCTCGCCGAACACGGTCAGCTCCGGCCGCCCGAATAGCAGGGCCTGCATCGCGACGATGCGCAGCCCTCGGCGCGACCAGGCTTCGCGACAAGCGGCGACCTCGGTATCGGACGCGGAGTCCGGCCGGGAGAAGATCTTGGTGGGAGCCAACTCCACGCCCGCGAACCCGTGGTCGCTCAGGATGCGCGCCACCGCGTCGTCTTCGGAAGGCTCCCAGGCGATCGCGGACATGGCCAGGTTCATCGCCCGCGCTCCTCGCGGACGAACTGCTCGAGCGCGCGCAGGATCTCCTCCCGCGAGCGAAGGTACCCGCCCTGCCCGCCCCACAATTCGGCGTGGCGGCTGCGCAGGTCATACCGCGCAGGCGCTCCGGCCGGGGTGCTCAGCTCGCGGCCGAAGCAGCGCGCGGCGATCTCGCCCATCGAGAGCGGCTCGGTCGAAAGGTGCAGGAGGCGGATGCCCGCCCGGTGCGCCTTTTCCGCGTCGTCCCAGAGCGCGCGCACGTCGTAGAACTGGTACGTCGACGCGGGGTGGATCTTCTCCACCTGGTTGTCGTGCAGGAGATCGTAGACGGCGTTTTTCTTCAGCCCCGGACCGAACAGGCCTGGAAGCCGCAGCACCTGTGCGCCGAATCGATCTTCGCAGAGCTCTTCCAGCATGCGCCGGTGCCGGCCGTACGCGTGCAGCGCATCGGCGGGCGCCGACTCGTCGACCAAGGCGGCGGCCTCGAAGACGTCCACGGTGGAGACGAGCACGAACCGGTCCGCGCGGACCTCGCGGAGCACCGAGGAGAGCCGCTCGATGCCGGCCAGGTCCGCGGCAGGATCGCGGTTCGCCTTCCACTTCTCGGCCCGCGCGCCCGCGCAGACCACCAGGGCGAAGCTCCTCCCGCGCAGCTCGTCGACGTTCGAAGAGTTGACCAGCACGTCGAACGGCACCGTCCGGCGCAGGTTGCTGCCCACGAATCCGCTATGCCCGATGAGCGCGCTCGTCACGGGTCGAACCTTCCCAGGCACGCCGCCGCCAGGGCCTGGAGCACGGTCGCCCCGCCCCGCAACCCACGGATCTTCGACGGCACCTCGCCGCGCGGGTACTCCCGCCGCACCGGCACTTCGACCACCTTGAAGGCGAGGCGCGCCGCGCGGATGGACAGGTAGTAGTGCAACTCGTACCCACCGAACACGTCGCGGAAAGGCGCCACCCGCTCGTCGCGCAGGAACCGCGCGCTGTAGGCGCGGAACCCGTTGGTGGTGTCCGTGTACCAGTAGCCCGCGGCGAGCGAGATCGCCGGCGCGTGCAGCAGCCGCACGCCCGCCTCGCGCAGCATCGGCGTGTTCACGCCCTCGCCCCCGGGAAGGTAGCGCGAGCCCTGCACGAAGTCGGCCCCCCGCGACAGCTCGTCGAGAAAGTGCGGCAGCGCCGAGGTGTCGTCCTTGTCGTTGCCGTCCACCAGGACCACGCCCTGGTAGCCCTGCTCGAGCGCCCAGGCGAAACCCATGCGCAGCTGAGCCCCCAGCCTCCCCGGGCCCCTCTTCACCAGGAGCGCGCGCACGCCCGAGTCGCGCAGCGCGGCGGGATCGGTGCTGCCGTCCTTGCTGCCGCCGTCGGCGATCACCACGTCCGCCAGGTCCATCTGCCCGCGCATCTTCGCCAGTTGGCGCGAAAAGCGCCCGTCCTCGTCGAGCACCGGGATGCAGACGCAGAAGCGCGTGCGCCTGGGGAAGAACTCGTGGGCTTCGCGCTCCGGGACCTGCCAGCTCACCTCGACTCCCGCACCACGTTGCGGCGCTCGGCGCTGGGCACCATCACCGAGCTGTTGGCCTCCTCCGCGATGTAGTAGAGGGGGCGCTCGCGCGTCTCGTCGAGGATGCGGCCCACGTACTCGGTGACCACGGCGAGGACGAGGAAGAGCAGGAGGAACATCCCCGCGTTCTGCAGCGAGAGCGTCATCCAGCCCTCGGCCACGCGCGTCTTGAAGATGCGCACCGCGAACACGTAGCCGATGTACAAGAGATTCAGGAACGCCGCGCCGAGGGCGAGCCAGCCCACCATCCGCAGCGGCCGGGTGGAGTTCCCGACGATGACGGCCAGCGCGGTGTCGGCCGCGTCGAACAGGCTCTCGCGAGGTGGGTGGCCGCTGCGCGAGATGGGCCGGTACTCGATCGTCCGCGTCTCGTACCCGATGTACGGAGTCAGCGCGCGCAGGTAGCGGTGGCGATCCTTGATCTCGACGATCGCGTTCACCGCCTGCCGCGGCAGCGCGCGCAGCTGCGTGGAGTGCGGCTGGATGGGGACATCCAGCACGCGCCGGCACAGCCAATAGAACACCCGCGCACCGGACTCGCGCAAAAGGCCACGGCCGCGCGATGGGGTGACGCCGTAGACGGCGGCGTTGTCGCGGCGGGCCAGATCGACCAGCTGGGGGATGAGGTCGGGAGGATCCGTCTCGGCGCTCATGGTCACCACCACGTCGCCGATGGCGCTCTCCAGGCCACAGGTGATCGCCACGTCCAGGCCGAACGCGCGCGAAAGCCGGAGCAGCCGGACCCCCTCGTACCGCCCGAGCAGCTCCTTGACCCGCGCGGTGGTGCCGTCGCGCGAGCCGTCGTCGACCAGCACGATCTCCCAGTTGTCGTAGTGGGCGCGCAGCACGCGCGTCAGGTCCTCGAGGAGCGACTCGACGAGCCCCCGCTCGTCGTGCAGGCGGCAGACCACCGAAACGAACAGCGCGGAGACGGCGCTCACGCGGCCTCCGGCAGCAGGAAGTCCAGCTCACGCGGCAGGTCGTACACGTTGTCGATCTTCCCGCCCATCACCGAGACCAGCCCGGGCAGCTCGGCGCAGGGCTTGAAGAGGATCGGGCGCGAGTCGTCGTGCTCGGACTGGGGCAGCACCGTCTTCACCTCGAAGATCGATCGCAGGTGCCGCGCCATCGACATGGCGGGAAGGTACCGCTGCGCGTCCTTCAGCATGTGCGCCGCGCGCGAACCGGACGGTGGCGGCGG
>DATFUN010000292.1:0-3019 GCA_035260805.1 Myxococcales bacterium
GGGTCGAGCGTGATCACGCGCGCATGCGTGACAATCAGATCGGCGGGCTGCGCGGGCGCCTGCGCATTCACCGCCGAAGCGCACAGCGCCAGCGCGGCAGCGATGCCGAGCTGTCCTGGCGACGATCCGCGCCCGGTTCGCAGTGTCATTCGGAGAGCCCCCTTCGCGAATCCCATCCGCGCCCGACCACCGATCGGGCCTCTATACGCCTCTTCGGGCGGTCGGAATACTTCGCCGGGAGATCTCGCTAGAATGCGGGACGCGGAGCGCACCATGAAGGTCGAGCTGAGCTACGGGCGCGGGACCCTGCCGGTCGAGTTTCCCGAAGACCTCGAGGTGACCGTCATCCGCAAACCGCCCATGCCGGTGCTGCCGGATCCGTCGGCCGCGGTGCGTGCGGCCCTTGCCCGGCCGGTGGGTGCGCCTCCCCTGGTCCACGAGGCGAAGGGCAAGAAGACGGCCTGCATCCTCATCTGCGACATCACCCGGCCGGTGCCGAACGCGCTGCTTCTCCAACCCCTCATCCGCGAGCTTCTCGTCGCCGGGGTGCCCGCCTCGGGCATCACCGTTCTGGTTGCGACCGGTCTGCACCGTCCGAACCTGGGCGCGGAGCTGGAAGAGCTGATCGGGGACCCCTGGGTGCTACGGACCGTTCGGGTCGAGAACCACTACGCGCGGAACGACGACGACCACGTCGATCTCGGCTTCACCGCGGCGGGCACGCCGGTGAAGCTGGATCGCCGCTTCGTCCAGGCGGAGATCAAGATCGCCACCGGTCTGGTCGAGCCGCACTTCATGGCGGGCTACTCGGGCGGCAGGAAGGTGATCGCGCCGGGCGTCGCGCACCGGGACACGATCACGACCTTCCACAGCGAGCGGTTCATGAGCCACCCGCGGGCGGAGAACTGCGTGCTCGCCGGCAACCCGCTGCACGAAGAGCAGCTCGCGATCGCGGCGATGGTCGGCCCGGTGCTCTCCGCCGACCTGGTCATCGACGAACGGCGCAGGCTCTCCTTCGTCAGCTTCGGCGAGGTGGTGCAGAGCCACGCGCTCGCGGTCGCGTTCGTCGAACACTACGCCCGGGTCCCCGTGCCCCGCCGGTTCAAGACGGTAGTGACGAGCGCCGCCGGCTATCCGCTCGACAGGACCTACTACCAGACCGTCAAGGGGATGGTCGCACCGCTGGACATCCTCGAGCCCGGGGCGAACCTGATCATCGCTTCGGAGTGCTCCGAAGGCATCGGCTCGCCCGAGTACGTCCGCGCCCAGCGGAGGCTGATCGCGCTGGGGCCTGACGGTTTCCTGCGCGAGATCGAGAAGAAACGGTTCGCGGACGTCGACGAATGGCAGACGCAGATGCAGCTCAAGCCGATGCGCATCGGGCGCATCCACCTCTATTGCGGCGGGCCGGTGGACCCCCGGCTGACGGGCGTTTCCGCCATCGACTCCGTCGGCCGCGCCGCGCAGGACAGCGCCCGGGAGAAGCGCGATCCCCACGTCGCGGTCATTCCGGAAGGCCCGTACGTGGTTCCCTTCCACGCCTCTGCAGCAGATTGAGTTTCACTCGGCGCGGAGCGCGACCGCCGGGTCCACCAGGGCTGCTCGCCGCGCGGGCAGCAGGGTGGCGGCCAGCGAGATCGCGCCGAGGACCAGGACCGCGGCGAGCAGGGCCAGGGGGTCGGTGGGCCCGACGCCGAAGAGGAGCCCCGCGAAGAAGCGCGCCGACGCCAAGGTGCCGGCGCAGCCGACCACCGCTCCGACCCCGACGACCGCGGCGCTCTCCCGCGCAACCAGCGCGAGCGCTTGCGAAGGCCTCGCTCCCAACGCCATCCGGACGCCGATCTCGCGCGTACGCTGGGTCACGTCGTAGGCCAGCACGCCGTAGAGTCCCAATCCTGCGAGCAGCAACGCCAGCGCAGCGAATCCGTGCAGGAGCTTCACGGCGAAGCTGCGCTGCGCCAGGGAAGCGGACAGCGTGTCCGCAAGCGAGCGCATCTGGTAGGCGGGAAGGCGCGGGTCGATCGACGCCAGGACCTGCTGCGCGCCGCGCATCACCTCTCGGGCGGGCGCGTTCGAGCGCACCACCAAGGTCAGGGTATCCGTCGGAAGCTGGTCCAAGGGGAAGTACATGGTCGGACGCCCTTCCGCGTCGAGCCCGAACTCGCGCACGTCGCCCACCACCCCCACCACCGTCCACCAGCGCGGATCGCCGGCCAGCCGGAGCCGCTGGTCCAGGGCATCGCCTTTGGACCAGTACTTCCGGGCGAACGAATCGTTGATCACCACCACCGGCGACCTGCCCGCGGCATCGGTGTCTTGCGGCGTTCGGCCGCGGAGCAGCCGGATGCCCATGGCCTCGAACCAGCCGGGCGTGACCGTGCGGTTCTCCTCGTCGGGTGGCTGCGCGCCGGCCGGCACCGGGCGGCCCTCGATCTCGAAGGGCTGGTCGGTGGGCACCCCGCTCAGCGGCGCATAGTCCACGCCGCCCGCCGCGGTGGCGCCGGGAAGCTCGCGCAGCCGCTGCAGGACCGAACGGAAGATGGTCCGGAACCGTTGCTCGTCGTCGCCGAATCCCACCGGCAACGAGACGTTCAGCGCCACGGCGCCCTCCGGCCGGAACCCGGGATCGATCCTCACCACGTTGCCGAAGCTGCGCAGGAGCAGGGCGGCGCCGGACACCAGCACCAGCGCCAAGGCGACGTCGGCGGCGACGAGCGCGCGCCGCAGCCGGCGCGGATGCGGCGCAGCCGAGGCGCTCCCTCCTCGCAGCGCGTCGTGCAACTTCGCCTCGGTAGTGGTGAGGGCCGGCAAGAGCCCGAAGAGCGTTCCGCTCAGGAGCGACGCGCCCAGCGCGAACGCCAGCACGGCTCCGTCGACGCGCACTTCCCGCGCCCGCGGCAGGTCGGCCGGCCCGGCCGCCAGGAGCAGGTCGACGCCCCACACGGCCAAGAGGAGTCCCAGCGCGCCGCCCAGGAGCGCCAGGAAGATGCTCTCCACCATCAATTGCCGCACGAGCCGC
>DATFUN010000293.1:0-2252 GCA_035260805.1 Myxococcales bacterium
GCCGAAGTCGCGCGAGCCGGTGGAAATCGTCCACACGTCCAGGACCGTGTCGCTGTCCACGTTGCCGCGGGCGAGGACCGTGTACTGCTGGCCGCCGGCGTCAGTCCACGGGCCCGCAGCGTTGTTCGCCACGCCCGTGCACCCGCTCGCAGCATAGGTGAGGGCCGCGTAGCCCTTGAACTCGTCGACGCCGATGCTCGTGTCGGCGCCGCCCGCGGTGTATGTCTCGACCGCGGTGCTCCGGCTCGAAAGGGTGCCGGTCGCGTTGAGGAAGTAGGCGAAGCGGTTGTTGCGCTCGGGGACGAAGCCGATCTCCTGCACCTTGTCCGAGTACCTGTCCTTCTCCTGGAAGAACGCCTTCATGGCGGTGAACGACGCCTTCAGGTTCGCCTTCGCCTCGCTCTGCTTCGACCGCGCCTGGAACTTGATGAAGTTCGGGATCGCGATCGCCGCCAGGATGCCGATGATCGCAACGACGATCATCAGCTCGATGAGGGTAAAACCCTTCTGCAGTTTCTTCATTTTGTGGTCCTCCTCCATGGGACTGGGCCACCCCTCTACCTAGCAAGGCATGGGCCGCGCCTGGAAAAGCCGGATTCCGGTCGGTTGTGCGGGTGGGCAGACGCTGGTCGGATACCGAGCCTTGTCTGCCGGTGACGGAGCCTGTCAATAGTTTCTGCTCCAACGTTCCACCGTCTGTAAGACGCCGTCGCACACGTCGAGGCAACGCCGGCACCCCCGATCCGTTCTGTTGCGGCACTCGCGAACTGCGCTACCGTACCGCGCCATGCAGGGCGCGATTCGCACCGAGCAACTCGGCAAGACGTTCCGGGTCGGTTTCTGGGGACGGAAGGTGAAGGCCGTCGAGGAGCTGTCGCTCGAAGTCCAGGAGGGGGAGATCTTCGGCCTGTTGGGGCCCAACGGCGCGGGCAAGACCACCGCGATCAAGATGCTCCTCGGGTTCGTCCGCCCGACCCACGGCCGGGCGTTCGTCGCCGGAGAACCGGCTGGGTCCCTCGCTGCGCGCAGAACTCTGGGGTACCTGCCCGAGAACCCGGCGCTCTACGAGTTCCTGACCGGCGAGGAGTACCTCCGCTTCGCCGGGCGGCTCGCCGGGCTCTCGCGCCGGGACGCGGCATCCCGGACGGAGCGGCTGCTCGAGCAGGTCGGGCTCGCCGGCCGGGCCGACCGCGCCGTCCGGCGGTTCTCCAAGGGGATGGTGCAGCGGCTGGCGCTCGCGCAGGCGCTGATCGGAGATCCGCGGATCGTGATCCTGGACGAGCCGATGAGCGGGCTCGATCCGATCGGGCGCAAGGACGTCCGCGACCTCATCTTCGAGCTGCGCCGGCAGGGGCGAACCGTGCTGTTCTCCACCCACATCCTCTCCGACGTCGAGGCGATCTGCGACCGGGTGGGGATCATCGTCGGCGGCCGCCTCACCGATTGCGGGACCCTCTCCAGCCTCCTCGAGCCGGGCGTGCGCGCGGTGGAGATCGTCGCGCGCGGAGTCCCGGACCAGCTCACCGAGAAGCTGGCCACCGAAGGCGCCCAGGTGATGCGCCGCGACGGGGCGCTGGTCCTGACCTTCCCTTCCGAGCCGCCCGCCCAGGCCGCCGTGCGCGCCATCGTCGGCGCGGGCGGGGTCCTGGTGTCGCTGGCGCCGCACCGGCAGACGCTCGAGAGCCTCTTCGTGCAGCGGGCGCGCGATGGGGCCGCGCCGCCGGCATGACCTCCGCGCCATCCTGGGCGGCGGACGCATACGTGCTCTTCGTCGGCGCGTGCGTGGGCAGCTTCCTCAACGTGGTGATCGCGCGCCTCCCGCACGGGCGCAGCCTGATCTCGCCTCCTTCGAGCTGTCCGCGCTGCGAGGGCCGCATCGCCTGGTACGACAACGTGCCGGTCCTCTCCTGGATCGCGCTGCGCGGCCGCTGCCGCCGCTGCGGGGCGCCGATCAGCGCCCGCTATCCCGTCGTCGAGCTGCTCACCGCGGTGCTGGTGTTCGCCGTGTGGCGCCGATTCGGCGGCCAGTGGGCGACCCTCGCGTACGCGGCGTTCGCGTGCGCGCTCGTCGCGCTCACCTACATCGACCTGGACACCTGGCTCTTGCCGCACGAGATCACCTGGCCGCTTCTCGCCGCCGGGCTGCTCTCCCCGCTGTGGAACCCGCGGCTCAGCTGGACCGACTCGCTGATCGGGGCGGGAGTGGGATTCGCCTTCTTCGCCGCCATCGCGCTCATCGGGGAGAAGGTGCT
>DATFUN010000294.1:0-7389 GCA_035260805.1 Myxococcales bacterium
TGCGCCGCGCATTGGCGTTCCTGCGCCCCTTCCGGGTGGGCGTGGGCGCCGTCCTGGCGCTCGCGCTGATCGCAGCCGGCCTCGCCGCGGCCGAGCCGCTGGTGCTCAAGTACGTCTTCGACCGGGTCACGGGAGACCGGTCGATGCGCGCCATCGGCATCGGCATTGTCGGCCTGCTCGGGCTGGGCACGCTGCGCGAGGTCCTCGGGGCCCTGCAGAACTGGCTGACCTGGAAGACGCGCATCGACCTGCAGTTCTCGCTCACCGAAAAGACCGTCGAGAAGCTCCAGCAGCTCCCGGTGAGCTTCCACCGCGCCACCAGCGTCGGCTCGATCCTCACCCGGCTGGACCGCGGCATCCAGGGATTCGTCGGCGCGGTCACCGAGTTCGCCTTCACCACGCTGCCCGCGGCCGCGTACCTCGCGCTCGCGGTGACGATGATGTTCCACCTCGACGCGCGGCTCGGGATCGTCGCCCTCGTCTTCGCGCCGCTGCCGGTGGTCATCGCCAGGCTCGCCATGCCGCTGCAAATCGAGCGCGAGCGCACCCTGATGGATCGCTGGACGCGCATCTACGCGCGCTTCAACGAGGTGCTGGGCGGCATCGTCACCGTCAAGAGCTTCGCCATGGAGGACCGCGAGAAGCAGCGCTTCCTCCACCAGGTGAGCGACGCGAACGGAGTGGTCAAGCGCGGCGTCGGGCTCGACTCGGCCGTCTCCGCGGCGCAGAACGGCATCACGCTGCTGGCGCGGGTCGCGGTGATCGGCGCCGGCGCGCTGCTCGTCTCGCGCGGCGAGGTGACGCTCGGTACGCTGGTGGCGTTCCTCGGGTACCTGGGCGGGATGTTCGCGCCCATCCAGTCCCTGAGCGGCGTGTACAAGACGCTGCGCACCGCCTCGGTCAGCATCGAGCAGGTGTTCTCGATCCTCGATCACCAGGACACGCTCGGCGACGCGCCGGGCGCGCGCGAGGTCGGCCGGCTGCGCGGAGAGGTCGAGTTCGACGAGGTCCGATTCGGATACGGGCGCCGAGCGACCGACATGCCCCTCATCGACGGCATTTCGCTGCACGTGCGGGTCGGCGAGAACGTCGCGCTGGTCGGCCCCTCGGGCGCGGGGAAGACCACGCTGGTGTCGCTCTTGTGCCGCTTCTACGATCCGACCGAGGGAGCGGTGCGCGTCGACGGCGTCGACCTGCGCGAGCTGAAGCAGAAGTCTTTGCGCAGGCAGCTCGGCGTCGTGTTCCAGGATTCGCTGCTCTTCAACGAGAGCGTGCGCAGCAACATCGCGTACGGCCGTCCGGAAGCCACCAGCGAGGAGATCGAGGCGGCCGCGAAGGCAGCGCACGCGCACGAGTTCGTCTCGCGCCTGCCGCAGGGCTACGACACCGTCGTCGGCGAGCGAGGTTGCCTGCTCTCCGCGGGCGAGCGGCAGCGCATCGCCATCGCCCGCAGCATCCTGATGGATCCGCCCATCTTGATCCTGGACGAGCCCACCTCGGCGCTGGACGCCGAGAGCGAGGCGCTCGTGCAGCGCGCCCTCTCGCGGCTGACGCACGGCCGCACCACCTTCGCCATCGCGCACCGGCTCTCGACGGTGGTGGATGCGGATCGCATCGTGGTGCTGAAGGACGGGCGCATCCTCGAGCAGGGCACCCACCGCGAGCTGATGGCGCGCGGCGCGTACTACCGCTCGCTGGTGGAGCGCCAGACGCGAGGCCTGCTGCCCGACGGCGACGCGCCTGCAGAGCGTGCACCGCTCGCCGGGGTCGGCTGAACGCCTCCCTCGCGTTCCAGCCCTCAGGTCCGGGTTGCACGGCAGTGCTGTCGTTCCGGCACATGCTTACCGTGAGCCACGCCCGGCGGAGGGCAAATGGCCTCGAAGAGAATCCTGATTACCGGCGGAGCCGGCTTCATCGGGTCCCATCTTTCCGACGAGCTGCTCGCGCGCGGATACGCAGTGCGCGCGCTCGATTGCCTGTCTCCGCAAGTGCACGGACCTGCGCGTACGCGCCCGGGGTACCTGGCGGCGGAGATCGAGCTCCACGTGGGCGACGTGCGGGACCGCGAGGCGGTGCGGCGCGCGCTGCGCGGAGTGGATGCGGTCTTCCACTTCGCGGCCGCGGTCGGCGTCGGCCAGAGCATGTACCAGCTCGAGCAGTACACCTCGGTGAACAACCTCGGGACTGCGGTGCTGCTGGAGGCGCTCATCGAGCATCCCGTCGAGCGGCTCGTGATCGCCTCCAGCATGAGCGTGTACGGGGAAGGGCTGTACCGGCTCCCCGACGGCACCGAGACCGCCGCGGTCGAGCGCACCCGCGCGCAGCTCCAGGCCGGAAGCTGGGACCCGCGGTCCCAGTTCGGGCTCCCGCTCTCGCCGCTGCCCACGCCCGAGCGGAAGCGCCCCTCGCTCTCGTCGGTCTACGCCCTCTCCAAGTTCGACCAGGAGCGTCTCTGCCTTCTGACGGGGCGCGCCTACGATCTCCCGACCGTCGCCCTGCGCTTTTTCAACGTCTACGGACCGCGCCAGGCGCTGGAGAACCCGTACACCGGCGTGCTGGCGATCTTCGCCGTGCGGCTGCTCAACGGCAACCCGCCGCTGATCTTCGAGGACGGGCTTCAGCAGCGCGATTTCGTCGACGTGAGGGACGTGGCGCGCGCCTGTCTCCTGGCCCTGGAGAAGCCGGAGGCCACGTACGGCGTCTTCAACGTGGGCAGCGGCCATGCGTCCACCGTCCGGGAAGTGGCGCGCCGGATGGCGGAGGCGCTGGGCAAACCGCAGATCCGTCCGGAGGTCACGGGCAAGTACCGCATGGGAGACATCCGCCATTGCTTCGCGGACATCTCACACGCGCGCAAGATCCTCGGCTACGAGCCGCAGGTTCCGTTCTCGCGCGGGCTGGTGGAGCTGGCCGAGTGGCTGCGCGGCCAGGTCGCTACCGACCGCGTGGCCCAGATGCGAGCCGAGTTGGAGGCACGAGGGCTCACCGCATGACCGTGGAGAGGCGGGCGTGGCGCGACGGGGCCGGGCTGACGCGGAAGTTCGAGCCCGGCGATCAGGAGGCGCTCGAGAGAGCTCTGGCGGAGCTGCGGGCGCTCCCGGTCGCGCAGCTCCGGGTCGAGTTGGACTGGCAGGAGACCGCGCAGGACTGGCCGCGCTCGTTGCTCGAGCGGATGGCCGGCGAGCTGGAGCCCATCCCGGTGCTGGACGCGCCGGCAACGGACGACCAGTTTCCCCTCTTCGCCGCCGCGGTGAGGCGGCTGATCGACTGCGCCGGCGCGCACTTCTCCTGGCTCGAGGTACGCCAGGACGCAGCGGCGCTCGAGCCGGACGAGGACCTGCTGGCGCGCGCGGTGGCCGCGGCGTCCGGAAAGGGTAAGAGGATCGCGCTGGGCGGAATCGACGCGCGCCGTTCCCGCTTCCTCGGAGCGCTCGCCGCCCGCGCGATCTTCGCACAGGTCGACGCCGTATCCCTTGCGGGCGGCGATCCGGAGGACGTCGCTCGCGTGCGCTCCGCGACCTCCGGCCGGCTGGAGGTGTGGCTGTGCGGTCCCAAGCCCTCGCCGGACGAGACCGGCGATGTGACCGCCTTCCTCGCGGCGCTGGGGTCCGGCGCCGAACGCGTATTCTGGGGCGGCGCGCACCCGCTGATCCTGCGCTTGTGGCATGAAATGGGCGCCGCGCGCCTCGCGCACGACTGGCCGCGGCTCACCGCGCGCTCGCGCTCGGTCCCGCACGCGGTGGTGTTCGGCGGGGCAGGGTTCGTGGGATGCAACCTCGCCCATCGCCTGCTGCGCGAGGGTCGCCGCGTGCTGGTGTTCGATTCGCTCGCCCGCCGCGGCGTGGAGCGGAACTTGCGCTGGCTCAAGGACGAGCACGGCGACCGCTTGCAGGTGGAGATCGCCGACGTGCGCGACAGCCGCGCCGTGCGCTCGGCCTTGCGCGGCGCCGCCCAGGTGTTCCAGTTCGCCGCGCAGGTGGCGGTGACCAGCAGCCTGGTCGATCCGATCGGCGACTTCGAGGTCAACGCGCGCGGGACCCTCAACGTGCTCGAGGCCGCGCGGGCGCAGCCCGATCCGCCGTCGATCGTCTTCACCTCGACCAACAAGGTCTACGGCGGGCTCCTCGACGTCGTGCTCGAGCGCAGCGGGCGAAGGTACCAGCCGGCGGACGCCGAGCTGCGCCGGCATGGCATCGGCGAGCGCCGGCCGCTCGAATTCGAGAGCCCGTACGGCTGCTCCAAGGGCGCAGCCGACCAGTACGTGCTCGACTACGCCCGCACCTTCGGGATCCCGGCGGTCGTCTTCCGCATGAGCTGCATCTACGGTCCGCGCCAGTTCGGAAACGAGGACCAGGGCTGGGTGGCCCACTTCGTCTTGCGCGCGCTCCAGCGCAGGCCGCTCACCTTGTACGGGGACGGCTTCCAGGTTCGCGACGTGCTGTTCGTCGAGGATCTCGTGGAGGCGTTCCTGCTCGCCCAGGCCAACGTCCACCGGCTCTGGGGCGAGGCGTTCAACATCGGGGGTGGGCCAGAGCGGACGGTGAGCCTGCTCGAGCTTCTGGAGCGGATCGAGGAGCTGTGCGGCGGGCTGCCGCCGACGCGCTTCGAGGATTGGAGGCCGGGGGACCAGCGGTACTACGTCTCAGACACGCGCAAGTTCCAAGCGGCGACGGGATGGCGCCCGCGCGTCGACGTAGCGGAGGGGGTCCTCCGGCTTCGTGAATGGCTGCTCGAGCTGACCGCCGGCCGCGCGGAGCAGCTGGCGACCGCCGGCTAGGGCGATCGAGGAGGAATGGTGGACGGCGGAGTGCGATCGCTCTTGATGACGGCCGACGCGGTGGGAGGCGTCTGGACCTACGCCGTCGATCTCTCCCGCGCGCTCGCCGCGCGCGGCATGGCGGTGACCCTGGCGGTGATCGGCCGGACCTCGCAGGCGCAGCGGCGTGCCGCCCGCGGGATTCCGCTCGTCGAGCAGGACTTCAAGCTGGAGTGGATGGACGATCCCTGGGACGACGTGCGCGCCTCCGGCGAGTGGCTGCTGGAGGTTTGTGCGCGCGTGCGTCCCGATGCCGTGCATCTGAACGGGTACGCGCACGCGGCATTGCCGTGGCCCGTTCCCGCGCTGGTGGCCGGGCACTCCTGCGTGCTGAGCTGGTACGAGGCGGTCCGAGGCGAACGTGCGCCGCCCCGATTCGACCGCTATCGCGAGGAAGTCTCGCGCGGGCTGCTCGCCGCCCGATCGGTAGTCGCGCCCACCTACGCCATGCTCCGCGAGCTGGAGCGGTTCTACGGACCCCTGCGCGGGGCGCGCGCGATCTGGAACGCCCGCGACCCCCGCCTGTTCGAGCCCGGCTTCAAGGAGCCCATCGTGCTCGCAGCCGGTCGGCTGTGGGACGAGGCGAAGAACTTGCGGGCGGTCGACGAGGCCGCGCCCGCATGCCCCTGGCCCGTGTACGTCGCCGGCGATGCGCGCCACCCCGACGGGGGTGAGGCTTGCGCCGCCAACGTGCGGCTGCTCGGGCCTCTTTTGCAGGACGAGCTGGCCGTCTGGATGGCGCATGCCTCGGTCTATGCCCTCCCCGCGCTGTACGAGCCGTTCGGGCTCTCGGTGCTCGAGGCGGCGCTCTCCGGTTGCGCGCTGGTGCTCGGCGACATCACCTCGCTCCGCGAGCTGTGGGCCGGAACGGCGCTGTTCGTCGACCCGCGCGACCCGGACGCCCTGGGCGCCGCCCTCCGGCGGCTCGCGCGGGACGATTCGGAACGGGAGCGGCTGGCGGAGCTTGCCCGCGCGCGCGCCCGGGGAATGGACCTGGATCTCGTGGCGGCCCAGTACCTGTCCGCGTACCGCTCGCTCGGAGCTCCCGGCCAGCGGCACCGTCCCGCTGGAGCGGTCGCATGAGGATCGCGCTCTTCTGCCATTCGCTCCTCTCGGACTGGAACCACGGCAACGCCCATTTCCTGCGCGGAGTGGTGACCGAGCTGGCGTCGCGAGGGGTGCGCGTCGACGTGTACGAACCGCGCGACGCGTGGAGCGTGCGAAATCTGGTCGCCGACCGCGGCGCGGGCGCGCTCGAGGCTGCTCGCCGCGCGTATCCCGGCCTGAAGCCGATTCGCACCGACTCGTCCTTCGATGTGGCCCGGGCCACCTCTCGGGCCGACGTGGTGGTGGTGCACGAATGGAACGACCCGGCGCTGGTGCGGGCGCTCGGCGACCTGCGCAAGCGCGGCGCGCCCTTCGTGCTGCTCTTCCACGACACCCATCACCGCAGCGTCACCGCGCCGCACGAGATCGCGCGCTACGACCTGTCCGGCTACGACGGCGTGCTCGCATTCGGCGCGGTGGTCCGCGACCTGTACCTGCGCAACGGCTGGGCTCGGCGGGCGTGGACGTGGCACGAGGCCGCGGACGCGCGCGTCTTCCACCCGGTCGCCGCCGTCAAGGACTACGACCTGGTGTGGGTCGGGAACTGGGGCGACGGGGAGCGCACCGCCGAGCTGCACGAGTTCCTCCTCGATCCGGTCCGCGACCTCGGTCTTCGCGCGCTGGTGCACGGAGTCCGCTACCCACCGAGCGCGCTCGCGGCGCTCCACGACGCAGGCATCGAACACGGAGGGTGGCTGCCGAACTTCGAGGTGCCGCGGCTGTTCGCGCGGGCGCGAGTCACCGTGCACGTGCCACGCCGTCCCTATGCCGGGGTGCTCCCGGGCATCCCTACCATCCGGCCTTTCGAGGCGCTCGCCTGCGGCATCCCGCTGATCTGCGCGCCCTGGGTGGACGCCGAGCGCCTCTTCCGCCCGGGCCGCGACTACCTGGTGGCCCGCGACGGCGTCGAGATGCGAGGGCACCTGCGGGCTGTGCTCGACGACGCGGCGCTGCGGCACGCGCTCTCCTCGAGCGGGCGCGAGACCATCCTGGCCCGGCACACCTGCGCGCACCGGGCGGACGAGCTGCTGCGCATCTGCGCCGAGCTCGGGATTCGCTTCGAATCCGGCGACGACCGGAGGGCGTCCGCATGAGCGGCCTGCGCATCGCCTTCTTCGGATCGAGCCTGGTGTCGGCGTACTGGAACGGCGCCGCCACCTATTACCGGGGCATCGTTCGCGCCCTGCACGACCGCGGGCATCGCGTCACGTTCTACGAGCCCGACGCATACGGGCGCCAGGAACACCGCGACCTGCCCGATCCGGAGTGGGCGCGGGTCGTCGTGTACGCCGGCGCCGGGGAAGACGGCGTCTTGCGCTGCCTGGAAGAGGCCGCGCGGGCCGACCTGGTGGTGAAGGCCAGCGGAGTGGGCGTGTTCGACGCGCTGCTGGAGCGGCGGGTGCTGGACCTGCAAGGGCCCGGGACGCGGGTGGTGTTCTGGGACGTCGACGCGCCGGCCACGCTCG
>DATFUN010000295.1:0-6991 GCA_035260805.1 Myxococcales bacterium
GTCAACGAGATGGTCGATCAGCTCCGCGCGTTCGCGGCGGAGGTGACGCGCGTCGCGCGGGAAGTGGGAACGGAAGGCAAGCTGGGCGGCCAGGCGCACGTGCCGGGAGTGGCGGGCACCTGGAAGGACCTGACCGAGAGCGTGAACACGCTGGCGGGCAACTTGACCTCGCAGGTGCGCAACATCGCGCTGGTGACGACCGCCGTCGCGAACGGAGAGCTGTCGCGCAAGATCACCGTGCCGGCCCGGGGCGAGATCCGGGACCTGAAGGCGACGGTGAACGCGATGGTCGACCAGCTGCGCGCTTTCACCGCCGAGGTGATCCGGGTCACTCGCGAGGTGGGCGCGCAAGGAAAGCTCGGCGGGCAGGCGCGCGTCCCCGGGGTGGCCGGCACCTGGAAGGACCTGACCGACAGCATCAACGAGATGATCGTCGACCTGCGCGAGAGCACGCAGGCGAACGTCGAGCAGGACTGGCTCAACACGAACCTCGCCCGCCTCTCCGGGCTCCTGCAGGGAAGGCGGAGCCTGGAGGAGCTGGGGCGCATCGTCCTGGGGGAGCTGGCGCCGGAGATCCCCGCGCAATACGGGGCGCTGTTCGTCGCCGAGCCGGGCGACTGGGACGCGTCGCTGCGGCGGATCAGCACCTACGGTCATCCGGGCGACAACTCCGGCGAGCGGTTCGCGCCGGGGGAGGGCCTGGTCGGCCAGTGCGCGGTGGAGAAGCGCATCGTGGCGGTGGACGAGCTGCCCTCCGATTACGTGAGGATCAGGTCCGGCACCGGCCAGGCGCACCCGCGGAGCCTGATGGTGGTGCCGGTCCTCTTCGAAGGCGAGGTGAAGGGCGTCATCGAGCTGGCCAGCGTGCAGCGGTTCAAGCCCATCCACCGCGTCCTGCTGGAGAAGCTCGCCGAGGGCATCGGGGTAGTCCTCAACACGGTCGCCACCACCTCCCGGACCGAGCAGCTCCTCGAAGAGCTGAAGGCCTCCAACGCGGAGCTCGCCCGGCGCACCAGCGACCTGGAGGACAAGGCGCGGCAGCTCGCGCGCGTGTCCACCTACAAGTCCGAGTTCCTCGCCAACATGTCGCACGAGCTGCGCACCCCGTTGAACAGCCTGCTCATCCTCGCCCGGCTGCTCGCCGACAATGCCAAGGGGCACCTCGACGGCGAGGAGGTGGAGTACGCCTCGACCGTGCACTCCAGCGGCCAGGATCTGCTGGCCCTGATCAACCAGATCCTCGACCTGTCGAAGATCGAGTCAGGCAAGCTGCAGGTCGAGGCGCGCCCGGTCGCGCTGGGCGAGGTCGCGGCCGCGCTGGAGAGGATGTTCCGGCCCACGCTCCCCGAAGGCGTCGAGTTCTCGGTCAGGATCGCGCCGCCGGTGCCCGGCATCGTGCTCACCGATCCGCAGCGCCTGCAGCAGGTGCTGAAGAACCTCCTCTCGAACGCCTTCAAGTTCACCTCCAAGGGACGGGTGGAGCTGTCGGCCACGCTCGAGGCGGGAGGGAGCGGCTTCACCTCCTCGGCCCTGCGCGGCTCGCCCCAGGTGCTCGCCTTCGCGGTGACCGACACCGGCATCGGGATCCCGCGCGAGAAGCACGAGCTCGTCTTCGAGGCCTTCCAGCAGGCGGACACCTCGATCAGCCGGACATTCGGCGGCACCGGCCTGGGCCTGACGATCAGCCGCGAGCTGGCGCGCCTCCTCGGCGGCGAGATCCGCCTGCGCAGCGCGCCGGGCCAGGGCAGCACCTTCACGCTGTACCTGCCGCTGCTCCTTCCCGCCGCCGTGGAGCCCCAGTCGTTCGAGCGGGCCCAGCTGCCCGAGAAGAGTCTGGCCCCCGACCGGGCCGCCGAGCTGCGCGGGCGCAAGGTGCTCCTGGTCGACGACGACGCGCACAACCTGTTCGCGGTCACCAGCCTGCTCGAGCGCTTCGGGGTCCGGGTCCTGCCCGCCCAGGGTGCGCGGGAGTGTTTAGAACTGCTCGATTCCGAACGCGGCATCGACCTTGTCTTACTGGACGTGATGATGCCGGAGATTGACGGACTGGAGGCGACGCGGCAGATTCGCCGCCGTCCGGGCCTGTCCGAACTACCGATCGTCGCGTTGACCGCAAAGGCGCTGCCCGGTGACCGCGAGCGGTGCCTCGAGGCGGGTTGCTCCGATTTCGCCACGAAGCCCATCGGCCCGGAGTCGCTGGTGGCCTTGCTGCTCAAATGGACGCGGAGATGAGGTGAACGTGGCGCAACTGGAAGACGCCCTGGTGCCGAGCGTCCTGCTGGTAGACGATCGGCCCGAGAACCTCCTCGCCCTGGAGGGGACGCTCAAGCCGCTCAAGATCCGGGTGGTGAAGGCCCGCTCCGGCGAGGAGGCGTTGCTCCACCTCCTGCGCCAGACCTTCGCGGTGATCCTGCTCGACGTGCAGATGCCGCGCCTGGACGGGCTCCAGACGGCGGAGCTGATCAAGCAGCGCGAGCAGACGCGCCACATCCCCATCATCTTCATCACCGCCCTGAGCCGCGAGACGGCGTACGTCTTCAAGGGATACGCTCACGGGGCGGTCGACTACCTGCTCAAGCCGGTCGATCCGGAGATCCTGCGCGCCAAGGTGCGCGTCTTCTGCGACCTGTTCGTGCGCGGAGAGATGATCCGCAGGCAGGCGCTGGAGAGCGAGGTCAAGGACGTGTTCCTCTCCTCGGTGGTGCACGAGCTGCAGACGCCGCTCGCCGCCGCCAAGGCGCAGGCGCAGCTCGCGCTCCACCAGCTGGGAGAGCAGGAGGCGGAAGCGGGCACCGGCCGCGCGCTCCGCCTGATCTCGCGCCAGATCGATCGGCTGGCGCGCCTGGTCGGCGATCTGCTCGACATGAACCGGCTGGAGAGCGGACAGCTCGAGTTGAACCCGTCCGAGTTCGACCTGGTCAACCTGGTCAACGAGGTGCGCGGCCGCATGGAACCTGCGGGAGACCGGCATCCCATCCGGGTCAGGGCGCCCGATCGGCTGCAGCTCCTGGCGGACCGCGATCGCGTGGACCAGGTGCTGGTGAACCTCCTCTCCAATGCGATCCGCTACTCCCCGGAGGGAGGCCCGATCGACGTGTCGGTCCAACCGGCGGGCGACGCCATCGAGATCGCGATCGCCGATCGCGGGCTGGGCGTGCCGCGGGAGTACCAGCAGACGATCTTCGAAAGATTCGGGCGCGCGCACGGAACCGCGTACGGCGGGCTGGGCCTCGGCCTAGCCATCAGCCGCGGGATCATCGAGCAGCACGGCGGCACCATCCGGGTCGAGTCGACCGGAAAGCCCGGGGAGGGGAGCGTCTTCTACGTGCGGATCCCGCGCGCTCCGTCGCGTTCGGCCAGCGCGCGCGCGCTAGACCGGTGAAGCTCACATGCCCGTCGGATAGGTCTCCGGCAGCTCGCCCCGCACCCAGCCGGCGGTCCGTTCCAGCGGCTCGACCGCCCGGGTCTCGTCGAAGTGCATCACGGCGTCGAACTGCGCGGGCAACCTCGACTGGAAGTAGTGGCTGACGCGCTCGGACTGCGGCAGGTAGATGACGCCGATGGCCCGCTCCAGGCGCGGCTCGCGCAGCGCGCCCGCCGCCTCGCCCAGGTTGCGCAGGTCGAGGAGGAACCTGGGCGCCGCGGTGCGGTGGAACAGGGCCTCGTAGCTTTCGCGCAGCGCGGGGCGGACCCGCTTCCGCTCGGCGGGACCGCCCCACTCGGAGGCCGCGGTCACCGTCCCCGAGTAGGTGCTGAAGCCCAAAAGCAGCGCTCGTCCCGGGTACTTCTCGCGCGCGAGCTGACCGATGTTGATCTCCCCGGCCTCGCCCATCTGGGTGGCGCGCGCATCGCCCACGTGCGAGTTGTGGGCCCAGACCACCAGCTTGGAGCCACCGCCCCGCCGGTCGAGGTGCGCGAGCAACGCGTCGAGCGTTTGCGCCATGTGCGTGTCGCGCAGGTTCCAGGAGGACACGCGCCCCTCGAACATCGACCGGTAATACTCCTCCGCGTTCTTCACCAAGAGCGCGTTCTGCTCGGCGGCGAAGAGCTCGTCGTCGTCCTCGTCCCGGCCGCGGGTGAGAAGCTCCTGGCGGCGACGCTGCATCTCCACCAGCTGGTTCACCACCTCCCGCTCGCAGTCCGGCGACAGCCCGAAAGAAGTCGCGTACCCGTAGGTCTGCGGGTCCTCGCCGAAGTGCTCGAAGCACGCGTACCTGTACCGGGCACGCTTGGCCGCCTCGGGGTCCACCTTGTCGAGGTACTGGAGGACGGCTGCGATCGAGGCGTTCAGGCTGTAGAGGTCGAGCCCGTAGAAGCCGGCGCGCGCGGCCGGTTCGGCAACGCGGTCGTTGCGCTCCCGCAGCCAACCGACGAAATCGAGCACGTCGGCGTTGCGCCACATCCAGGAGGGGAAGCGCTTGAAGTCGGACAGCGCCTCCACGGCCTCGGTGTCGCTGCCCCTCCCTTGCACGAAGCGGTTGACGCGCCAGGCGTCGGGAAAGTCCGCCTCGGCCGCCACGCCGCGGAAGCCCAGCTCGGCGATGAGCCGCTTGGTCAGCTCGGCCCGCTGCTCGTAGAACTCGTCCGTTCCGTGCGAGGCCTCGCCGATGAGCACCACGCGCGCGTTGCCGGCGAGCTCGAGGATGCGATCGAAGTCGTTCCCAGCGCCAGAGAGCGGCCGCGCCGTTTCCGCGATTGCGTCGATCAGGATCTCGTCGTCGGCAGTCGCCATGGTCACTCCATCTAGGGGCCTTGTGCCGGAGCGGCCCCCTGGTCGCGCGCCGCCAGCTCACGCTCGGCCGTCTCCAGTAGCTGGCGGACCTCCTCGTCGCTCGTCTGACCGAAGTCCTCGTACCAGAGGCCGACCGCCACGAAGGGCTCGGGAGTCGCGGCGCAGACGATGTCGTCCACCACGCCGGACAGCTCCTCGCAGGTATCGGGTGAGGCGATGGGGACGGCTACCACGATGCGGCCCGCGCCGCGCTGCCGCAGACCCGCGACTGCCGCCCGCATCGTCGAGCCGGTCGCCAGTCCGTCGTCGACCAGGATGACGGTCTTGCCCGTCACCTCGAGAGGCGGCCGGTCTCCCCGGTACAGCTTCTCGCGCCGGGCAAGCTCTGCCTGTTCCCGCGCGATCGCCGCCTCGATCGCCTCGGAGGGGACCCCCAGGCCTTGGACGACGGCGCGATCGAGCACGATGACGCCGCCTGAGGCGATCGCGCCCATGGCGAACTCCTCGTGTCCCGGGAGACCGAGCTTGCGAACCACGAAGACGTCCAGCGGCGCGCCGAGACGCCTCGCGACCTCGTAGGCGACCGGGACGCCGCCTCGGGGCAACGCCAGCACGACAACCTCGGGCCTCCCCGCATACTCCCGAAGAGCTTCGGCGAGCACGCGCCCGGCGTGCCGGCGATCCTTGTAGCGTCCCATGCGTGCACCGGTGGCCGACGCCGCTGAGGTTAGGTCCGGCGCGGCGCGAGCACCAGGAAGTACTGGTACGGAAGGAAGGTGTGCTCGGTGACGAGCGCGAGCCCGGCCGCGTCCGCCTGGACGAGGAACTCCTCGCGGGTCAGCTTGTGCTCGGGCGGGGGACCGACCGGCAGCTCGCGCTTGTGGAAATCGATGTTCACCAGCCGCCCGCCGGGGCGGAGCGAGCGTGCCAGGCGGCGCAAGTATGCCGGACCGTCGGGGAAGTGGTGATAGGTGTCGACGACCAGGATGAGGTCGCAGGCACCGGCGGGAACCAGCGGGTCGTCCTCGAGCGCCAGCACCGGCGTCACGTTGCGCAGCTTGGTTTTCCGCAGGCGCTTGCGGAGCGCCTCGAGGATGCGCGGCTCCACGTCGATGGCGTAGACGTGGCCGGCCTCGCCTACCGCCCGGGCGACGGGGAACGTGAAGTACCCTGGCCCTGCCCCGATGTCGCAGACGATCTGGCCAGGGCGCAGCGCGAGCGCCCGGATTACTTCGTCGGGCTTCTGCCATTCCGCCCGGGAAGGGTCCTCCATCTTCCCGATGTAGGAGTCCACATCCTCGGGATTGCCGTGGCGTCCGTGCATGGGTGTCGCACCTATTAGCGCGATCGCAGCTGCCACCGCCAGCAAGAGCCGTCCTTGATCGGAGTAGCGCCGCTGGCGCCGATCGGGCCGCGTTGATAGCACACGGCCATGAAAGCCTTGATCCTGGTCGACATCCAGAACGACTTCCTCCCGGGTGGCGCGCTGGGCGTCCCGCGCGGGGACGAGGTGGTGCCCGTCGCGAACCGGCTCCAGCCGCGCTTCGACCTGGTGGTCGCCACCCAGGACTGGCACCCGAAGGGACACAAGAGCTTCGCCTCGATGCATGAGGGCCGCAGGCCCGGCGAGCTCGCCGAGCTTGGTGGGCTGCCCCAGGTGCTCTGGCCCGATCACTGCGTACAAGGGACCACCGGTTCGGCGTTCGCGCCCGGGCTGGACATGAACCGCGTCGAGGCGATCATCCGCAAGGGGACGGATCCCGAAATCGACAGCTACAGCGGTTTCTTCGACAATGGCCACCGAAAGGCGACCGGCCTGGCAGACTACCTGAAAGGCCGCGGCGCAACCGACCTTTACGTGATGGGATTGGCCGCGGACTATTGCGTGAAGTTCACCGCGCTGGACGCTCTCCGGCTGGGCTTCCGCACCTTCCTGGTGCAGGACGGCAGCCGCGGCGTCGAGCTGCGCGAAGGAGACGTCGCCCGGGCGGTCGGCGAGATGCGGCAAGCCGGCGTGCAGCTCGTGCAGAGCAGCGCTATGCAAACCGACCGGTGACCGGTTAGACAGACCGGGGGAGGTCCGCCATGTCTCTGCAGCGAACGCTGTTCGCGACGGTTCTTCTCGCGGGCTGCGCCACCGGCAGCTCCAATACGGCGGCCGGCGCCGCGACGACGAGCGCGGTCGCCATCGGGTTGGCGGCGGCCGAACGCGCGGCGGGCGGGTGCATCGCGATGTGCACCGCGGGGACCGTCTGCAAC
>DATFUN010000296.1:0-2463 GCA_035260805.1 Myxococcales bacterium
CCGGGTCCCCGCCGAAGAAAGCGATGGCGAACTCGGGGGCGAAGACGAGCCGCACGTCCTGGAAGCGCTTGTACTTGTAAAGGTCGTAGATCCCGCCGTGGTACAGGGTGACGACGTCGCAGCGGACCTTGTCGTCCCCGCCCGCGCACTCCTTCTCGATCTTCGCCGTCTCGGCGCGCTCCGCCTCGGCGAACTTCTGCCCCTCGAGGCCCTGGGTGGCAGAATGCATCCGGCCGCTGACGTCGGAGATCGCGATCAGCTGGTTCAGCTCGATCTCGGGGCACTTCACCTCCTGGTCGAGCGTCGGAGCGTAGAAACCCTCCTTCACGAAATCCTTCTCCTTGGTGGAGAGCTGCTCGATGCAGCTGTGGGCGCAGTGGTGATTGGTCATCACCAGGCCCTCGGGCGAGACGAACGAGCCCGAGCAACCGCCCGCCAGGCGCACCGAGGAGAGCCGCGCCTCCGTGAGCCACTTCTCACCAGGGGTGAAGCCATATTTTTTGCCCACCTTCGCGCCGGGAAAGTTGTCGAACGTCCACATCCCTTCGTCGGCGTGCGCGGCGAGCGGCAGCGCGGCGGCAAGCAAGAGAGCGGCGAATCGCTTCATGACGGCTCCTGATGGCACCCCGCTCGGCGGTGGGGATGCGTTGGCAGCGCCGGGCCTTGTGCCCTGCAAGGCCGCGCGGCGTCAAGCGGCGACGGCCCGCCATGGAGTTCTCCGCGACGTACGACTAAGGAGGCGAGACCGCAGCCAGCAGCGCGGCGAGGCGTTCGATCTCGGCCGGC
Organism: Myxococcales bacterium; assembly: GCA_035260805.1. GTDB lineage: Bacteria > Myxococcota > Myxococcia > Myxococcales > 40CM-4-68-19 > VBKO01. The sequence continues at coordinate 787 of DATFUN010000296.1, forward strand.
AGCTCGGGATCGGCGATCCATTCGGCCGGGAAATGCCGCTGCGCGCGCAGGTAGGCGTCCAGCTGCGCGTCGCGGCCGTACAGCGCCGAGGCGGCGCGCACCGATTCGACCAGAGCCATCCGCGCCCGGGGCCGCTCCGCGAGCCGATGGCGCGCCGATTCCAGGGCACGCCCGGCCGCGGCCAGCTGCTCGCGGTCGTGCAGGCGCAGGTTCTCGCGCCGGCTGATCACCGAGAGCGACTCGAGGAACCGCGCCATGTTCTCCGCGGCCTGCTTGATCTCGCGCGGGCGCGGCGCCTTCTCGCGGCCCAACTGGTGCATCTGCGCGCGCGCCTCGAGAAAGATGCGCTTGTCCGGCGTGCGCAAGCCGTGCAGCGCCCGGGTGCGGCTGAAGGCGTGGATGTCCCGCATCGCGTCCTGCAGCGCGGCCCCGACCCGGTCGTCGGCCGACTGCGCGATGCGCTTGGCATGTCCGCGGAAGAGGAAGGCGAGGTTGGTCGCCGCTTGCCGCACGAGCAGCGCCTGGGCCAGGTCCTCCGCATAGCCGGGGACGATGTCCGCGCGGGTCAGCTCGTCGACGCGCGCGGCGACGTCGAAGATCATCTCGCCGATGCCGGCGCGGAGGCGACCGCGGAACTCGAGCAGATCGGCGACCAGGTTCCACGGATCGGCGACCACCGTGGGATTGCGCAGCCGCTCGCCGAGCCGCGCCACGTCCTGCCGCAGCATACCGCAGACCGCATGCACCGCCCGCGCGATGCTCTGTTCCTCCGATTCGACCACTTCCATTTCGGCCCCCCGGCCGCCCCCGGAGGGCCCGAACGCCTCGTCCAGGTTGTCGAGGGCGTCCGGCTCGTCGCGCGAGGGAAACACGTCGTTGGCCACCGCGATCAGCCGGTTGACGCTCTCGACCGTCTGGCCCATCACCGGCGCCACTTCCTCCCAGACGGCGAGCGAGTGCGTCCCCTCTTCCGCGTCCGCTTCCAGGCGGATGAGGTCCACCTCGGCGAGCTGCCGGGTCGCTTCCTTGGCGGCCTGGAACAGGTTGCCCACGCGCGGCCGCAGCCCGTCCTCGAAGCGCTCGGCGACTACGCTCAGCCGCCGGGTGATGGGCAGCGCGTCGTCCTCGAGCAGCGCTGAGGATCTCTGCGGAACCTTGGCCATCTACTGCCTGTGGTAGCACACGCAGGGGTCATGAATGCGTACCCTGCGGACGGAGGTTTCCCCACAATGGAGCAGAGAAAGCTGGGCCGGAGCGGGTTGCGGGTGTCGTCGCTGAGCCTGGGCGCGATGACCTTTGGCGACGCGAAGGGATTCATGAAGGACGCGACCTCGGACGACTCGGAGGCGCGCCGGGTCCTCGATGCGGCGCTCGAGGCGGGGATGGACACGGTCGACACCGCCAACGGCTATGCCGAGGGGCTGAGCGAGACGCTCCTCGGCCAATGGCTGAAAGGGCGGCGACAACAAGTTACCCTGTGCACGAAGGTCCGCTTCCCCACCCTGGGGACCACCGCTCCCATGCATCCCAACGAACAGGGGCTCAGCCGCAAGAGCATCCTGTGGAACTGCGAGCAGTCGCTGCGGCGGCTGCAGACGGACTACATCGATCTGTACCAGGCGCACATGCAGGACGGGAGCGTCCCCATCGAGGAGACGATGGCCGCCTTCGACCAGC
>DATFUN010000297.1:0-3240 GCA_035260805.1 Myxococcales bacterium
GGCGGGCCTCGACCTGGATCGGGTTCCGCGGACCTCCGCCGTACTTGCGCGCGTTGTCGAGCAGGTTGTCGAGGGCGCGCGAGAGCAGCGACTCGTCCGCAATCAGCTGCAGCCCGGGCTGCACCTGGGCCTGCACCGGCCGCTCCGGCTCGAGGGCGAGCACCCGCTGCCGGCCCTTCTCCACCAGCTGAGCGGCCGAAAACTGCCTGCGGTCGAGGGGGGCCTGGGCGAGCTCCAGGCGGCTCGTGGTGAGCACGTCGGCGATCAGGCGCTCCAGCTCCTCCAGCTCCTCGCCCACCACCGACAGCCGCTTACGCACGTTCGGGTCGGGCGCCTGGATCAGCTCCAGGGCGACGTTGATGCGCGCGAGCGGCGTGCGCAGCTCGTGGGAAACGTTGGCCAGGAGCTCCTTCTCCGCCCTCCGCGCCGCCTGGATGCGCCCCGCCATCTCGTCGAAGGAGCGCGCCAGCGTGCCCACCTCGTCGTCGGATTTCACGCCCGACCGGGCGGACAGGTTTCCGCGGCCGAACGTCTCCGCCGCCGCCGTGAGCCGCTCGATGGGACGGGTGATCGAGCGCGACAGCGGGTAGATGAGGGCGGACGAGACGAGCAGCACGACGAGCAGCCAGATCGCCGGGCGCAGGATGGCGCGCGCCCCTTCGGGAGGAAGGCGGACGATCAAGACCCCTTGCACCGGGGCGCCGCGGCGCGCGCGCACCGGCGCGCCCAGGAGCGGCGGCCGCGGCACCCAGCTCGCCCCGCGATGCGCGCTGGCGAGCACTTCCGGGTCCGGCACGGGGATGGGCGTGCCGGCGGAGGCGAGCGGCGTCCCCCGCGGATCGATCACGATGGCATCCATGCCGAGCTCCTCGTGGAACTGCTCCAACGTACGCTTCAAGGCGGCCGCGTCGTCGAGCGGCGGCAGCGCGCGACCGAGGTGCTCGGCGAATCGCGGCGCCTGACGGAACAAGAAATGAAACGGGCCGCGGCCGAAGACGGCGGTGACCCCGATCGACACGGCCAGCACGGCGAGCAGGACGCCGAGGAAGGCGAGGTACAGGCGCAGGTACAGGCGTCGCGGCCGCGCCATCAAGACTCCCTGGCGAGCAGGTAGCCGGCGCCGCGCACGGTCTTCACGTAGCGGGGGTGGCGCGGATCGGGCTCGATCTTCTGGCGGAGGCGGCTGACGTGAACGTCGATCGACCGGTCGAAGGCGTCATCGGCATCTTCGCCCTTGACCAGCTCCAGGAGCTGGTCCCGCGAGAGCACGCGCCCCGCGTTCCGGGCCAGCGCGGAGAGCAGGTCGTACTCGTGCGCAGTGAGGCTCTGCCGCAGCCCTTCGACGCGCACCTCGCGGGCGGCGAAATCGATGCGCAGGCCGCCCGACTCGAACACGGGCGCCTCGGCCTCCGCCGGGGCCCGCCGGAGCACGGCGCGGATACGCGCCAGGAGCTCGCGCGGGTTGAACGGCTTGGCCAGGTAGTCGTCCGCGCCCAGCTCCAGGCCGACGATCTTGTCCGCATCGTCGCCCCGAGCGGTCACCATGATGATCGGCGTCTTCCACCTCTCGCGGATGCGGCGGGTGAGCGACAGACCGTCCATGCCGGGCAGCATCAGATCCAGCAGCAGGATGTCGTAGCGCTGTCCCGACAGCTCGCGCAAGGCGTGGTGGGAGTCTTCCGCGACCGTGGCCTCGACGCCGTGCTGCGCGAGGAACTCGCGGAGCAGCGAGGCGAGCTTGCGGTCGTCCTCGATGAGCAGGGCTTGGACCACCGACGGAACCATAACGGGCGCCCTCTATAAAAACACAGTCGCCGCCCCGTGGGGGCGGCGACTGGGCCGCCGCGCCGGCCCGGGGGGGGTCCGGCGCGGTAGCTCCGCTCGAATTAGTGCTCGGGTCCGCCGAATCCGCCCTGGCGGCTCTTCACCAGCTCGGCGAGCTTCGCCCGCTGGTCCGCCGTCAGGGTGTCGTGCACCTTCACCAGCGCCGGAATGATGATCTCCTTCGCCGTCGCGGCCATCTCCTGGGCGCGCTGGTCCGCCGCGGCATTCAGCTTGTCGACGTCGACCTTGTCGGCGGTGAGCATCGTCATCCAGTACGCGTGCTCGCTCGCATGCTGCTGCCGCTTCTGCTGCAGCTTGGCGATGGCATCGTCCTTCACCTGGTTGATCGCCTGCCGCTGCTCGGGCGTGGCGTTCACCTCGTCGAGCACGTGGTCCACGCGGGCCGTGATCATCTTCTGGAAATTCCGGCCCCCGCCATGACCGTTCGCCGCGGCGAAGACCGCCGTGGCGCCCAGGGCGCCGGCGACGCCGAGCGCGAGCGCGATGCGCTTCCAATTCATTTGTACCTCCTCTGCGGGCGCCTTGCCCGCCGATCAGCTTCGCGCTGACCCAGAAGGCTTAACCTGGAGGAGGTTTCGCGGGCGTTTCTACAGTGTTTCGGAATGTTTCTAGGCCCGCGCCAGCTCTGCCTGCACGTAGTGCAGGATCAGCTCCTCGATGTCGCGGCCCATCTTCAGGAAAGCGACGCCGATGCCTGGAGTGAACGACCCGCCCGGCGGCACCACGCGGGCCACGTAGGCGACCGCCTCGATCACCAGCTCGCCCGCCACCTCGAAATGGACGCCCACCACGTCGCCCACGCAGGCGAGCGTCACTTCTTCGCCCCCGATGAACATCCCGCTCTGCGAGAGATCGACCGCCTCGGCGACGAGGAACTCCTCCGCGGTGGCGAACTGCAAACGCACCAGCCCGGCGACCTTCACTCGCGGCGCCCTTCCACCGGCGGCGCGCTGGAACACGGCACGGATCATGTACCGCCCCCCTGCTGGGGCCGACGGTAGCAGGGGGTGCGAGGAGCGCAAGAAACGGGCGCGTCCGCACCTTACTTCAGATACTTCTTCGCCCGCAGCGCCGATTCGATGCGCTTGCGCGTATCTCCCACCTCCAGCCGCGGCGGCTCCCCCGTCAGCTTCTCCACCAGCTCCACGTAGCGGGAGGCGAGCTGAGCGCGCACCTCGTCGGGGATGTCGGGGAGCGAGCCGTCTCCCTTGTACCCGCGCTCGTTGATCAGCCACTGGCGGATGAACTCCTTGTCCAGCATGCGCTGGTCCTCGCCGCGGCGGAACCGCTCCTCGCTCCCCTCGGCGATCCAGTAGCGGCTCGAGTCGGGAGTGTGGATCTCGTCGATGAGCCAGATCTTCCCCGCGGCGTCGACGCCGAACTCGTACTTCGTGT
>DATFUN010000298.1:0-4210 GCA_035260805.1 Myxococcales bacterium
GGCGAGGACTTCATCCCCACCTTCCTCGCGGCGCTCTGGCTGGGCGTGGTGCCGGTGCCCCTCTACCCTCCCGTTTCGCTCGGGAAGCTGGACGCGTTCATGGACGCGCTGGTGGGCATCCTCAACGTGGCCCGGCCCAAGGCGCTGGTGACCAGCGAGCGCGTCGGGAAGGTGCTCTGGTCCGCGGTCGGCAAAGTGACCACGCTGGAGCGCGTGGTCCTCACTTCCGAGCTGCGCGCGGACGTTCCGCTCATCGATCCGCCGCCGCACCCCGCCGACGAGGACATCGCCTTCCTGCAGTTCACCTCCGGCAGCACCTCGGCCCCCAAGGGCGTGGTGGTGACGCACGGAAATCTGATAGCGAACTCGAAGGCCATCCTCCACGATGGGCTGCAGTGGCGCCCGGGCGACGTGACCGTCTCCTGGCTGCCGCTGTACCACGACATGGGGCTCATCGGGATGGTGCTGTGCCCCATCGTGGTGCACATGCCGGCCGTCTACATCCCCACCATCTCGTTCATCAAGAACGCGACGCTGTGGATGGAGACCATGCACAAGCACCGCGGGACCATGACCTTCGCGCCCAACTTCGCCTACGCGCTGGTCACGCGGCGCGCCCGCCCGGAGCAGATCGCGCGCTGGGACCTCTCCCGGATGCGGGTGTTCGGTTGCGGCGCCGAGCCCATCCAGCCGGACACCATCCGCAGCTTCACCGCCGCGTTCGCGCCGGCAGGTCTGCGGCCCACGGCGCTCCTGCCTTCCTACGGAATGGCGGAAGCGACGCTGGCCATGTCGTTCATCCGGCTGGGCGAGCCGTTCAAGACCGACCGCATCGACCAGGAGCGGTACCACGCCGACCGGAAGGCGGCGCCCTCGGCGAATGGCGCCGCCACCATGGAGGTGGTCTGCTGCGGCCGGGCCTTCCCAGGACACGAGCTGTCCATCCAGGACGAGCGCGGGCGCCTGTTGCCTGACCGCCACGTGGGCGAGATCTGCTTCCGCGGCCCCTCGGTGACCGCAGGCTACTGGAACGATCCCGAGACGACGCGGGCAGCCGGCCTGGACCGCCCCGGCGGATGGCTGCGCACCGGTGACCTCGGCTACATGGTCGACGGCGAGGTGTACATCTCCGGCCGCCTCAAGGACATCCTCATCGTCAACGGGCGCAACTACTACCCGCAGCGCATCGAGTGGGCGGTCGAGGAATTGCACGGGGTGCGCCGCGGCTCGGCCGCCGTGTTCTCGCGGCCGGGCAAGGCCTCCGAAGAGGTCGTGGTGGCGGTCGAGACGCGGGAGCGGGACCCCGACAAGCTGCGGGCGGCGATCGTGGCCAAGGTGAGCGAGGACCTGCAGCTCGCCGTGGCGGACGTGGCGCTGGTGCCGCCCGGCAGCATCCCCAAGACCAGCTCGGGCAAGCTGCAGCGCCGCAAGGCGCGCGACATGTACCTCCGAGGCACGCTGGGGAGGGAAGGCGCGCGCGCCGCGGGCGCGATGGGCAACCGCCTGCTGGCGGCGAAGCACCTGGCTTACTCACTCGTCGGTCGCGCGCGCCACGAGGCCCGCGGCCTGATGCGCAAGCTGACCGGAGCGTGAAGCCGAAATGGCCCAGACCATCGACATCGTCGAGATGTTCAAGCAGGCCGCGCTCGAGGTGGACAACCGCAAGCTGTCCCAGCTCACTCGCGAGACGGTCATCGCGACCCTCGGTATGGACTCCGTCGCCGTGATGGAGCTGGTCAGCTACTTCGAGGAGAAGCTCGGCGTCCGCATCCCCGACGAAGAACTGGGCCGCATCCGCACCATCGGCGACCTGCGCGACACGATCGCCCGCCTGCTGCCTCCGGGCACCCAGGTCGCGGCCTAGCCTCCGCCAGCTCAGAGCCAGCCGGACTGGCGGTACCAGGCCACCGCCTTCGTCACGCCTTCGGCCCAGGAAGTGCGGGGCTGCCAACCCAGCTCCCGGCGGGCGCCCGAGCCCTCGCAGACCCAGTGGCGCTGCTTGAGCTCGTTCAGCTTGTCGAGCGTGAGCATCTGGGCGGTGCGGGTCACCTTTCCGTAGAGCTGGGAGGCGGCGGCGGCGATCTGCACGACGGGCATCGGTAGCCCCAGCCGGAAGAAGGCGCGCTTGCCCACCGCCTTCTCCACCTCGGCCAGGGCTTCGCGCCAGACGTACACCGACCCGTCGTCGACGAAGTAGGACCGGCCGCTCGGGCCGTCCGCCGTAGCCGCGCGGACGACGGCCGCCGCGCAATCTTCTCCGTAGATGACACTGAGTGTATTCCGGCCGTCCCCGAGCACCGGCAGGATGCCGTTCTTCACCGAGGTGAAGAAGGCGAGGGTCTCGCGGTCGCGCGGCCCGTAGATGAGCGGGGGCCGGATGACGGTGACCGGCAGCCGATCCCTGGCAGCCAGCACCGCTTGCTCGGCGGCGAGCTTGCTCCGGCCGTAGTGGGTGACCGGGCGGGGAGGAGCGTCGTCGTGCACCGGGCTGCCGTCCCCGCTGGGCCCCACGGCTGCCAAGGACGAGACGTACACGAAGCGCTTCAGGCCCGGCGCATGCGCCTCGGCGGCGGCCAGCAGATTTTTCGTTCCTTCGGAATTGACCTGGAAGAACTCCTCCGGCCGCCGCGCCTTCACCAGCCCCGCGACGTGCACCACCGCGTCCACGCCGCGGACCGCCGCGTCCAGCGAGGGGCGGTCCTCGATGGCGCCCGGGGCGAACTCCACATTCGGCAATGTTTTCAGTAACTTGGAATCGGAGCGCGGGCGGACCAGGGCCCGGACCGTGTGGCCGAGCGCCGCCAGTTGCTCGGCGACGTACGACCCGACGAACCCCGATCCACCGGTCAGCAGGACCCGCATCGGGCGCGGACTGTACCCGAGAAGCGCCATCCGCGCTTCCGCATCTGAAATGTGGCCTGACGCACACTCCGCGGGTCCGGGCAGGGATTCCGCGATCTTGACGTAAAGCGGCACAAGCCGCTAAGCACGCGGCGCTTACGGACCGGAGGCAGTGCCTGGACATCGCGATCGTCGGACTGGGTTGCAGGTTCCCGCAGGCGCGCGACCCCCTGTCCTACTGGGACCTGATCCGGAGCGGGACCGTCGCCTTCCGCGAGATCCCGGCGTCCCGCTGGAACCACGCCCGGCTGTTCCTCGACGACTCGCTGCGGACGCCCGACAAGGCCTACATCGGCCGGGGCGCGTACCTGGACGACGCGGAGATCCGTGAATTCGGCGCGTTGCATTTCGGCTTGCCGCCGCGCCGCGTGCAGGTGACCGACCCGCAGCAGCGCTTGCTGCTCGACGTGGTGCGCTGCGCGTTCCAGGACGCCGGGTGGGAGCGCAAGGGCTTCCCGCGCCGCCGCACGGGCGTCTTCGTCGGCGCTTCGGTCAGCGAATACAAGGAGTTGCATCTGACGCGCCTGCGGGCGCTGCAGCTGCTCGACGGCCAGTTCGGGCGGAAGCCGGACGCGGCTTCGGCGCGCGCGCTGGAGGCGTTGGTGCAGGACGCCACCCCCCTACGCGCTTTCAGCATGCCGGGGAACTTGCTCAACATGATCGCGGCCACCGTCGCCCAGCAGTTCGACCTGGGAGGGCCGGCGCTCTCGCTCGACGCGGCCTGCTCGTCGGCGCTGGTCGCCACGCACCAGGCGCTCCTGGCCCTTCGCGCCGGCCAGATCGACGCGGCGGTCGCCGGCGGGGTGTACCTGAACCTCCTGCCCGACAACCTGGTCAGCTTCTCGCGCATCGGCGCCATCTCCCGCACCGGCGAGTGCCGCCCGTTCGACGCCCGGGCCGACGGATTCGTGATGGGCGAGGGCGTCGGGGCGGTGATCCTCAAGCGGCGCGCCGACGCCGAGCGCGACGGCGACCGCATCTACGCGCTCATCCGCGGCTCGGCCTGCAACAACGACGGGCGCAGCGAAGGCCCGATGACGCCGCAGCAACGCGGGCAGATCGAGGCGCTCCGCCTGGCCTACGTGGACGCCGGCGTCCCGCCGCAGTCGGTCGGCTACGTCGAGGCGCACGGCACGGCAACCACCGTGGGCGACGTCGTCGAGGTGGGCGCGCTCGCGGAGCTGTTCCGCGAGCAGGGCTGGACTCCCCGCGACGGCGCGCGCACTGCGCTCGGATCGGTCAAGGCCAACATCGGCCACACCATGTCGGCCGCCGGCATCGCGGGTCTGATCAAGGCTTCGCTGGCGCT
>DATFUN010000299.1:0-2412 GCA_035260805.1 Myxococcales bacterium
GGGCTCGCGGCCGCGACGCGCGGCCCGCGGGAAAGGCGCGATGGACGAGGGGCCGAAGGACTCGAAGCCGGGGGCGGTGCCGCGCGGGGCATCCCCGTCGGAGCAGGACCACCTGCGGGCGGTGGTCAAGGTCGCGCCGCGGCCGACGCGCACGCCCACCCGCATGCCGCGGCCGACGCTGCCGCCGCCGCCGATGCACGCGCCCCAGCACCAGGCGCTGCCCGCCGCCGAGCTGAACAAGATCATCGACGAGGGGCGCGCTTTGTTGGAAACCGACCGCGCCTCCGCGCACCAGATCTTCGAGAAGGCGTACCGGCGCAACCTGAACGAGGTGCGCGTGCTCTCCAACTACGGGCTCACGCTGGTGCTGGTGGAAGGCGACCGGCAGCGGGGCATCCGCTTCTGCGAGGAGGCGGTGCGGCGCGGTCCGGCCACCACCGAGACCCTGGTGAACCTGGCCAAGGCGCTGGTGGTGACGCGCAACAAGGAGCAGGCGGTGCGGGCGCTGCAGCGCGCGATGGAGCTGGCGCCCAACGACCCGCGCGTCCGACACGAGTTCCTCGCGCTGGGCCTCCGCCGGCCGCCGCCGATCCCCTGGCTGCCGCGCAACTTCTTCCTCAACAAGTGGCTCGGGAGGCTCACCTGGAAGATGTCCGGGAAGCGCTTCGATCCCACGTTCTCCTTCCAGGACCTGCCCGACGAAGCCCCGGAGCCCCAGGCGCTGCCGCCGCGGCAGGCCGGATAGGAACGCCGCATGGCCGAGGCCATCGCGCAGGCCGCCTGTCCGCTGCCGCTGGACGTGCTTCCGGCGAACTTCCAGAAGCACGTCGATCCGAAGGCCCCCGTGCCGCTGCGCATGATGGGCGCCAAGGCCTTGGTCCCGATGGGCCCCAAGGACATGGCCACCGCCCTGTTCATGCTCACCTTCGACGCCGACGCGAACGTGCGCGAGACCGCGGCGAAGAGCGCGGCCGGGCTCCCCGACCGCATGTTCGCGGTCGCGCTGCGGGACGAGACCGCCGATCCGCGCGTCCTCGACTACTACGTGACGGTGCTGGGCCCGAAGGTCGAGTACCTCGAGATGCTGGTGCTGAACCCCTCCACCCCCGACGAGGCGGTGGCGCGGATCGCGGCCATGCCCGAGGAGAGGCTGGTGGAGATCGTCGCGCAGAACCAGCTCCGCCTCCTCCGCCACGACGCCATCGTCCGGGCGCTGGTGGACAACCCGGCCACGCGCCCCTCGACCGTGGACGGCGTCACCGACTTCTGCGTCCGGTCCGGCCTGGTGCTCGCCGACATGCCGGCCTTCCAGGCTGCGCGCAAGCGCGTGCTGGGCTCGGGCGTGGACGAGCAGGCCGCGGCGGAGGCGGCGGCGCAGGCGGCGATCGAAGAGGCTGGCGCCGAGGAAGCGCTGGAGCAGATCGGTGCCGCGAACCAGGCCAACGAGACGCCGGAGGAGCCGAAGGAGGACGAGGAGCTCGATGCCGACGGCAAGAGGAGGCGGCTCACCATCCAGCAGCAGATCATGAAGCTGTCGATCGCCAAGAAGATCGAATGGGCGAACAAGAAAGGGAACAAGGAGGTCCGGACCATCCTGCTGCGCGATCCGAACAAGCTGGTGCAGCTGGCCGTGGTGCAGAGCCCGCGCATCAGCGACGGCGAGATCGCGAAGATCGCCAACTCGCGCACCTCGCCCCACGAAGTGCTCCAGCACATCTACAACAACCGGCTGCTCCTGAAGAACTACACGATCAAGGTGAGCCTGGTGAACAACCCGAAGGTACCGGTGGCGGTGGCGATGCGCTTCCTCTCGCTCCTCAGGCAGAGCGAGCTCAAGTCGCTGTCCAAGAACCGCAACGTTTCCAACGCGTTGCAGACCCAGGCCAAGAAAATCCTGGAAAAGAAGGCCTGAAGCCCCGCCGCGCCCGGTTGCCTGGCGGGCGCGCGATGCCGATCCTCGACCGGGAGGGAACCGCCATGGGCCATCTGGTCGAGGGCTCGGCTGCGTCTGCGCAGCAGGACGTCCGCTTTGATCCGAGGCGCGTCGACAAGCCCTGGGGCTACGAGCTCATCTGGGCCCACTCCGAGCGTTACGTCGGGAAGATCCTGCACGTCTCCAAGGATCACGCGCTCAGCCGGCAGTACCACCGTCAGAAGGACGAGACGATCCACCTCCTCTCGGGGTCGATGCGTTTCGAGTTCGACAGCGGCGGCGGGGCGCGCGAGGTGCTGCTCCAGCCGGGCGATTCGATGCGCATCCGGCCGGGCACCATCCATCGCATGCTGGCCCTCACCGACTGCGACGTGCTCGAGGCGAGCACCCCCGAGCTGGACGACGTGGTACGGCTCGAGGACCGCTACGGCAGGCGATGATGGAGCGCCCGCCGCCCCCCCGCGCCCTGGCCCTCGCGG
>DATFUN010000300.1:0-2177 GCA_035260805.1 Myxococcales bacterium
AGGGCGCTCCTTGATCGATCGGGCGGTTCAGAGTAGAGCCCCGGGTCTTTCCGCGCCGGCCAAAGCGCCGGTCCGAGGACCCGCCCGATGCGAACCTTCGCCCCCGCCGCCCTCCTCCTCTCGCTCGCCGCCTGCAACCATGCGCAGCCGGCGCCCACGCCTGCAGCGACCCCGCCGCAAGCAAGCACCGCGGCGCAGCCGGCAGGGACGAGCACCGCCTCGAGCGACCGTTCCTGGATCGCGCGCAGCAACGAGAACGCGAAGATCCTTCTCGCCGTCCAGGCTCGATTCCAGCCCGAGCAGGCGGCACGCGTCGGACAGCCTGGCATCGACGACCGCATCACCGATCTCGCTCCCGGCCACCAGGAGCGGCTGCGGAAGGCGACGGGCGAGGCGCTGGCCCGGATCGAGGAGCTGCGCCGGACCGAGAAGGATCCGCTGGTCGCGCAGGACCTCGCCATCCTGGCCGACGCGGCGCAGAAGACCATCCGCGGGTCGGAGCTGAGCCAGCGGCTGGAGGTCCCGTACTACAACCTGGCCAGGCTGGTGTTCGCCAGCGTGCGCGGTCTGCTCGATCCGCAGATCGCTCCGGCGCGCCGCCCCGCCGCCCTGGTGCGCGTGCGCAAGTATGCCGGGCTCGAGCCGGGCACCACCTCCATCGTCGAGCTCGCCGAGCGCGAGACACGCGACGGGCTCGCCCGGCCCGGATTGCAGGCGCCCAGCAAGATCCAGGTGGAGAACGACCTGCAGACGGCCGGGTTCTCGATCGACGGAATCGAGAAGGTGTTCCAGGAGTACAAGATCCCCGGGTACGAGCAACCGATCGCCGAGCTGAAGAAGCAGCTCACCGGATATGTCGCTTTCGTTCGACGCGAGGTCCTCCCGCGTGCCCGCGACGACTTCCGCTTGGCTCCGGAGCTGTACGCGTTCCGGCTCCAGCAGGTGGGCGTGGACATCCCGCCGGACCAGCTCGCCGCGCAGGCGCGCGCGGCGTTCGCGCAGATCCAGGGCGAGATGCAGACGGTGGCGGCGCGGGTGGCGAAGCAGAAGGGGCTCGCTTCGACGGACTACCGCGACGTGATCCGCGCGCTCAAGAAAAACCAGATCCCGGACGACGCGGTGCTGGCGCACTACCATGCGCGCCTCCGGCAGATCGAGGACGTGATCCGCGACCAGCGGCTGGTCACCCTGCCCTCGCGGCCGGCGCGCATCCGCCTGGGCACCCCGGCGGAGAACGCGCAACAGCCGGCGCCGCACATGATGCCTCCGCGCCTCCTGGGCAACACCGGAGAGCAGGGCGAGTTCGTCCTTCCCCTCACCGTGCCGGGCGCCAAGGAGCAGAAGTACGACGACTTCAACCACGAGGCGGCCTCCTGGACCCTGACCGCCCACGAGGCGCGCCCCGGGCACGAGCTGCAGTTCTCCACGATGGTGGAGAAAGGCGTCTCGGTGGCGCGGGCCATCTTCGCCTTCAACAGCGTGAACGTGGAGGGCTGGGGCCTGTACTCGGAGGCCATCATCCTGCCCTACATGCCGGACGACGGTAAGCTCATCTCGCTGCAGCTCCGGCTGCAGCGGGCGGCGCGCGCGTTCGTCGACCCCGAGCTGCAGACGGGCAAGTGGACGCCCGAGTCCGCGCGCGAGTTCCTGCAGAAGGAGGTCGGGCTCTCCCCGGCGTTCGCCACCGAGGAGGTGGACCGATTCACTTTCCGCATGCCCGGCCAGGCGACCGCGTACTTCTACGGGTACACCAAGCTGATCGACCTGCGCGCCGCCGCGGAGCGGGCGCTGGGGCCGCGCTTCGAGCCGCTGGCGTTCCACGATGCCCTCCTCGCGCAGGGGCTCCTGCCCCCGGACCTGCTGCGCAAGGCGGTGCTGGACGCGCTCGGAGCGTCCCAGCAGCGCGCGGTCAGCGCAAAATAAAGCGCCGAGCCGCCGAATACGGCGGCTACGGGCACTTCCCGGAGTGGCGGCAGTCGTGGGTGGCGCGCGAAACCTCGAGCCACTTCACGAAGCCGATCACGTTGTTGCCGCCGACCTGGACTTGTAGCGGCGGCGCGCCGGGCTCCAGGCTGACGCCGCTGTACGCGACGTCGCCCGTCTTCTGATTGAGCGACACCACCGGAGTGAACTGCTGCGGGGTGACGTTGGTGTCGCGGCGCACCGCGCGGACGGTG
>DATFUN010000301.1:0-7833 GCA_035260805.1 Myxococcales bacterium
CTGCACGACGAGCCGTTCACGCCGGTGATCCCGCCGCAGCTGGGCGATGGCGAGCGCGACCTGTTCCGGCTGATCCGCGAGCGGGACGTCCTGCTGCACCATCCGTACGAGTCGTTCGATCCGGTGGTGGGCTTCATCGAGGCGGCCGCCGACGACCCGGCGGTGCTGGCCATCAAGATGACCCTGTACCGCACCGGGAAGGACTCGCCGGTGGTGCGGGCGCTCCAGCGGGCGGCGGAAAACGGGAAGCAGGTCACCGCGCTGGTCGAGCTCAAGGCGCGCATGGACGAGGAGGCGAACATCGTCTGGGCCCGCGCCCTGGAGCAGGCCGGCGTGCACGTCGTGTACGGCCTGATCGGCTACAAGACGCACTGCAAGGCAGCGCTGGTGGTGCGACGCGAGGCGGGCGGGCTGCGCCGCTACGTGCACCTGGGGACGGGCAACTACAACCCCGTGACCGCGCGAATCTACGAGGACCTGTCGGTCTTCACCGCGCGCGACGACTTCGGCGCGGACGCGACCTCGCTCTTCAACCTCCTGACCGGCTATTCGAAGCCTTCCTCCTGGAAGAAGTTCCGGGTAGCGCCGCTGGGCCTCAAGTCGGCAGTCCTCGACCTCATCGACCGCGAGGCCCAGTTCGCGAAGGACACCGGCCGCGGGCGCATCGTCGCCAAGATGAACTCGCTGCAGGAACCCGACGTGGTCAAGGCGCTGTACCGGGCCTCCCAGGCAGGCGTGCAGATCGACCTGATGGTGCGCGGGATCTGCGTGCTTCGTCCGGGCATCCCGGGCGTCTCCGAGCGCATCAAGGTGACCAGCGTGGTGGATCGGTTCCTCGAGCACTCGCGGATCTGGTCGTTCGACGCCGGCGGCAAGCGGGAGGTGTACCTGGCGAGCGCCGACTGGATGCAGCGGAACTTCCTCCGCCGGGTGGAGATTGCGTTCCCGGTGGAGGACGCGGCGCTGAAGGAGCGCATCGTGGAAGAGGTGCTGGGCATCTCGCAGGGAGACAACGTCAAGGCGCGCATCCTGCGCGCCGACGGCCAGTACGAGCGGATCCAACCGGGCACGCACGGCACCTCCGCCGCTCCTCTGCGCAGCCAGGAGCGGTTCATGGCGCTGGCGCGCCGCATCGTGGCCCCCGAGGCGCAGGCCGCGGCTGCCTCGCACGACGTGTTTCCCTCGACGCAGCGGCGGCGCGAGCCCCGGCGCAAGAAGCGGATGGGATGACGCTCGCGGCGCTGTCTCTCCTGTGGTCTTTGGCCGCTCCGCTCCAGGCCCCCTGGCGCGAGGTCGCGCCCGGCATCGAGACCGCCACCGCGGCCGATCTGGGAGGCGAGGCGAACTGGGCGGCCAAGGTGCTGCTGGTCGACCCGCATCTGGCGACCTTCGCCGTACGCTTCGACCCCCAGAAGCCTACGCTCGCGCAGTGGCGGCAGCGGTATCCGGGCGCGGTCGCCATCGCCAACGGGTCGTTCTACTCCGCCGACGGCGGCGAGGTCCGTCCCACCTGCGACATCGTTCAGGAAGGGCGCAAGGTGAAAGGCGCGGGGTGCCTGCGCCAGGACGCGCTGTGGTTCGGCGCCCGCCAGCGCGAGGCGAAGCCGATCGCGCAGAGCACCGTGGCGGCTGCTTCCCGCACTCCGCACTTCTTCGCGCCTCCGGACTTCCGTTCCGACCAGTGGAGCGAGGGACTCAAGAGCTTCCCGGCCCTGGTTCGCGCCGGCGCTCCCGCGTGTGCCGGCCCCCACTACTGCGCCGAATCGAGCCGCACCGCCGCCATCGGGCAGCTGCGGGACGGGCGGATCCTTTTCTTCGCCTCGCAATGGCCCGCTGTGCGCCGCGATGTGGCGCGCTGGCTCGCCGAGACGCTCGGCGTCATGGATGCCGTGAATCTCGACGGGGGTCCGGAGGCCACCCTGGCGCTCAAGGGCGAGCCGCTCGAGGACGCGGTCGGGACCTACGGGCGAGGCCTCCCGCTGGTCCTCCTCGTCCTGCCCCCCTGAGGAGCTGTGTGAGCGTCCCGCACCTCCGCGGGTCCGAGAAAGGCAAATGTTGCAAAACCGGTGCAAATCCGTTACTTCCGCCCCGCGCGCCTGGTTGCAGGACGGGCGGCCGCAACGGAGAGAGCTTGCACCGTGATTAACTTTAAAGGCCCTGCAGGCGCGCAGCGCGCCGGCGGCCCGCTCGGAGGCTGAAACCTGGTCCTGGTACTCGCAGCCCTCGCCGCCGTCCTGCTCGCCGCCTACGGCGTCCGCGTTGCCGTGCTCGGCCGGTTCGACCACGATCGCGCCCGGAAGGAGCCCGGCAGCTTCTTCCTGGGCCGGTTCCTGATCGAGTTCGGGTACTGGTGCTTCTCGCCGCTCGAGCGCGGCGCGTTGGCCCTCGGGGTTACCCCCAATCAGCTCACCGCTGCCTCGCTGGCGTGCAGCGTCGCCGGAGCAGCCGCCTTCGCCCTGGGTCGGCCCCAGGTCGGCGGCGGCCTGGTGATCCTGTGCGCCATCCTGGACGCGCTGGACGGGATGGTAGCGCGCACGCGCGGGACCGCTTCGGACGCCGGCGAGCTGATCGATGCGGCGGTCGACCGGTACGCCGAGATCGCCACCTTCGCCGGCATCGCCGCGTACTACCGGACCTATCCGCTCGGCTTCTGGCTCGCCATCGTGTCCATGGGCGGGGCGCTGCTCGTCTCGTACGCGCGAGCCAAGGGCGAGATCAGCGGCATCGACGCGCGGATGGGCGCGATGAACCGCGGCGAGCGCGCGATGTACATCGGCATCGCCGGCATGTTCGCTCCCCTCCTGGCGCGGGTGCTGGAGCCTTCCGCCGTGCGGCCGGTCTACCACCTGCTGCTCGGCACGCTGGTGCTGGTGGCGGTGGCCGCGAACGTCACCGCGCTGCGCCGGTTTGCGTACATCCACCAGGAGCTCCGCAAGCGCGACGCGCCGCCTCCCGCCCCCGCCGGAGCGGGCGATCCCCTCAGCGGTTGGGTCGGGCGCGCCTGGGTCGCGTCGGTGCTCGCCACGCTCGTCGACTACGGCACCTTCACCGTGCTGGTGGAGCTGGCCGGCGTCTACACGGGCACCTCGCGCGCGCTGGGCGCGTTGCTCGGCGCGGTGACCAACTTCACGGTCAACAAGCTGTGGACGTTCCGCACGCAGGGCGATTCGGTGTGGCAGGAGATGCCTCGCTACGCCGCCATCTCCCTGACCTCGCTGCTCTTGAACACGCTCGGCGTGGTGCTGCTCACCGACGGCCTGCGCTGGAATCCGCTGGTGGCCGCGGCCCTGGTCGGCGTGCTGGTGGGAGTCGGATGGAACCTGCCCCTCCACCGCTACTTCGTCTTCCGGCACGGCCAGCTCCGCTCGCGGCCCGGGCTCGCGCTGATCGGGGCGCTCGCCTCGGCCACCGCCGCGGTGGCGGTGCTGTTCGTCGCCTACGGGATGCCGTTCGCCGAGGAGGGCGTGCACGGCTTCTCCAACCAGGCGGACGACGGCGCGAAGGTGACGCAGACCAGCTACCTGCCCAAGCTGTTGCCCGAGGCGTTCTACTCGGAGAGCTATTCGTTCCTGCTGCAGGGCGACGAGGGTTCCTTCGCCCGGGTGCAGTTCCTGGTCAGCAATGCCGGCCTCGAGGGACACGGCGGCGCTGCGGCCCGGGCCGTGCTGGTGGCGGCGAACGGCAAGACCATCGAGGACGCTGAAGCGTTCGAGTCCGGGCAATGGCGCGTGATGCCCGAGGGGGCCATCGAGATGGGCGCCCACAGCCTCACCATGGGCCCCGACGCCAGCCACCACGTGCACTTCGCCGGGAAGAAGCTGGTGATCGACGCCACCGTCCTGCCCGAGACCAAGGCGGTCCGTCCGGGTGGAGGGCGCGTCACCTTCGACGCGGGCGGCAGGGCGGTGTTCGACCAGACCATCTTCGCGCTGCGCAGCCGGTTCGACGGGACGGTGTGGAGCCCGGATCGCGGAGGCCGGCCGCTGCGTGGATTCTGCTACGCCGACACTTCCTACAGCACGGTGCCGGCCTACAAGTCGGCCTCGCTGTGGTACCGCATGGAGGCCTTCGACGACGCGGACGGGGCGACCACCGCGCTGGCGGTGCTCATTCCGCCGGAGGGATCGCGAGCCGCGACGCAGGGCTGGCTCTACACCAGCCGCAACGGCCAGACCGAGGTGCGCTCCAGCGAGGTGAAGCTTTCCTTCGAGAGGCCCCGGCGCGAGGCGGGCGGGCGCTTCGAGTACGACGTGCCGCAGCGGGTGACCGCTTCGGCGAAGGGCGCGCTCGGCGAGAAGGTGACGGTCACCATCGAGTCGAAGCGGCTCCTCTACAAGGAAGACGTGCTCGGGGAGATGAGCCCGCTGTCGCGCTTCCTGGTCAGCATCATGGCTGCCCCGATGACCTACACGTACGAGAACCGCTACGATCTGCGCATCGAGCGGCCGGATGCACCCACCGACCACCGGAGCGGCACCGCGTTGTCCGAGTTCGCCTACGCGAACCCACCCGCCCAAGTCGCGCAATTCTAAGATCTCTACCGCGGAACGTCGCCCGCTGACCGAGCAGACCGGTCCTGTAAGGCCAGATCTGCGGGTCTTCCTGGTTGAACTGCGCCATACCGCGGCAACCACGTCACGCCGGACGCATCGGGGGTGGGTCCGGGGTGGGGCCGGCGCGATTTCACGCGCCCCGGTCTCGGGCATGGGCCCGACTCGACACCTCAGGGGCGCGTGCATGAGCGACGGAACCACCCCGGACCCGCCGCCGGTCACGATCGCGTCGGTTCGTGGCACTTTGCTGACAATGGGCTGGCAGTGTAGAGGTGCCCGCGCACTGCCGATGAGAGTCGGGAATCCAAGCCTTCGCCAGCGTTTTCCACAGGAGAGGTCGGGTTGAAGCTCACCGCGCCGCACATCGAGACGCAGATCCCCGGGCCCCGGAGCAGGGAGATCGTGCGCAAGGAGCAGCAGCACCTCGCGCCCGGGTTGCAGGGGTTCGCGCTCATGAGCGGCATCGCCGTGGAGCGCGCCCAAGGATCGGTCGTCGAGGACGTGGACGGGAACCGGTACGTCGACCTGATCGGCGGCATCGGGGTGAACTCGCTGGGGCACGGCCACCCCGCCTACAAGGAAGCGCTGCACGCGCAGATCGAGAAGGCGACGGTGGGCAGCTTCACCACCGCCGCCCGCGCCGACCTGATCGACGAGGTGGCCAAGCTCACGCCCGCGGGGGTCGACCGCGTGCAGCTCTACTCGAGCGGAGCCGAGGCGGTGGAGAGCGCCTTCCGCCTGGCCAAGAACGCGACCGGCAAGCATGAGGTGGTCGGCTTCTGGGGCGGCTTCCACGGCAAGACGATGGGCACCCTGGCGGTGAACGGCGCGGGCAACCAGCGCACCTACGGTCCGACGCCGCCCGGGCACGTGCTTCCCTTCGCGAACTGCTACCGCTGCCCCCTCAAGCTCACTTACCCGTCGTGCGGGATCGCCTGCGCCGATCTGGCGCGCGAGCAACTGCGCCACCAGAGCACCGGGCAGGTCGCCGCGATGATCGTGGAGCCGATGCAGGGCACCGCAGGCAACGTCATTCCCCCGCCGGAGTTCCTGCAGCGCGCGCAGGACATCGCGCGCGAGTTCGGCGCGGTCTTCATCGCGGACGAGATGATCACCGGATTCGGGCGCACCGGCCGGTGGTTCGCCTGCGAGCGCAGCGGGGTCACGCCCGACGCGATCACGCTGGGCAAGGGCTTCGGGTCGGGATTCCCGATCAGCGGAGTGGTGGCCAAGCACGAGCTGGCGCAAGCGAAGCCGTGGGCGAACCCGAGCGGCTCGTCGTCGAGCTACGGGGGCAACCCGCTCGCCGCGGCGGCGGCCCTCGCCGTCATCCGCACCCTGCAGCGCGAGAACGTGCTCGAGAACGTGCGAAGCGTCGGGGCTGCGATGCTGGCCGAGCTGCGGGAGTGGCCAGAACGCCTCCGCTGGGTGGGCGACGTGCGCGGCGAGGGACTGTTCCTGGCGGTCGAGCTGGTCGCCGACCGGACGACCAAGGAGCCGCTGCCGCGCAAGGTGTGCGAGGAGATCTTCCAGGAAGGGCTGCGGCGCGGGCTCCTGGCGATGAGCTACACGCACGCCATCCGCCTGCAGCCTGCGCTGACCATCGAGGAGGATGTCGGGCTGGCCGGGCTCGCCCTGCTGCGCGAAGCGATCGCGATTGTGGCGGCACGTCACGGGGCAGGGTAACAGGGACCATCTTGGACCGCGTGCAGCCCATTCCATCCCGGCGCCGAGGGGACCGGCTGTGGGAGCGCTTCGCCGCCCTGGCCATCGCGCGGCCCTGGCTCCTGCTGGCGGCCGGATTCGCCCTGTTCGCGGTCACCGTGCCCTTCGCGGTCCGGCTCTACGGCGATCTCCGCACCGACCTGCGCGAGCTGTTGCCGCAGGGCGCGCCTGCCGCCGTGGCACTACAAGAATTGGAGCGCCGCGTCGGCGGCCTCGCCTCGCTTTCGGTGGTGGTCCGCACCGACGACCTCAAGGCCGGCGAGCGGTTCGTCGACGCCCTGGCCGCGCGCCTTTCGAAGCTGCCTTCCGACGTGGTGGCGCGCATCTTCTGGCGCGTCGACGAGGAGAAGGCCTTCTTCGACGCGCACGGCGCGCTCTACGCAGACCGGAAGGACCTCGAAGAGGTGCGCGACGTCGTGCGCGATCGCATCGCCGCCGCCCGGCGCGCGGCAAATCCGCTGCTGCTCGATCTGGACGACGAGGCGCCGAGCAAGGCCGACGCAGCCGATCCCGGGATGGAGGACGCGATCGTCCGCGTCCGCTCCGCCTTCGGCCGGCTCGATCACTTCATCGACGGCTACCTCGCCGGCGAAGGTGGGCAGACCCTGGTGGTGCAGGTCTATCCGCCCGGCGCGGCCACCAGCCTCGAGGACGATCAGCGCCTCTTCGCCGCCGTGAGCGGCGAGGTCCAGGCCGTGGACCCGCAAAGCTTCCACCCCAGCATCCGCGTGGGCTACGGCGGCGAGGTGCGCGGCGTCATCGAGAACCAGGAGAACCTGGTCCGCGACCTCTTGGTCTCCAGCATCCTGGTGCTGACCGCGGTCGCCGCCGTGCTGGTGCTCTACTACCGGAGCTGGCGCTCGATCCCGCTCCTGGTGCTGCCGCTCTTCACGGGCGTGGCGGCCACCTTCGCGGTGTCGCGGTGGGTGATCCACTACCTCAACCCGAACACCGCCTTCCTGGGCAGCATCATCGTCGGCAACGGCATCAACGCGGGCATCATCCTGCTCGCGCGCTATTTCGAGGAGCGCCGGCAGGGCAACGCGGTCGAGCAGGCCCTGCCTGTCGCCCTGAAGACGACCTGGGTGGCGACCTTCGCCGCCAGCGCCGCTGCAGCGGCCAGCTACGGTTCGCTGGGCGCGGTGAGCTTCCGGGGGTTCAACCAGTTCGGCTTCATGGGCACCGCGGGCATGCTGCTGTGCTGGGTGACGACGTACCTCCTCATGCCGCCGCTGATCGCCGTCGCCGAGCGGGTCCGGCCCCTGCGCGAGAGGAAGCGATCGCGCATGATCGGCTGGGTGGCGGGGCCGTATGCGACCGCCCTGGCCCGGCACACGGGCTGGGTGATCGCGACGTCCGCGTTGATCGTCGCGGGATCCGTGTGGGGCATGGCGCGCTTCCTGCGCCAGCCGATCCAGTACGACTTCCGCCAGCTCGGCAGCCGCAACGGGCTCACCGAAGGAGCCGCCTACTGGGATTCCCACGTCGACGCGGTGATGCAGTCGTACCAGACGCCGACCGTGGTGCTCACCGACTCACCGGAAAAGGCCCAGGC
>DATFUN010000302.1:0-4541 GCA_035260805.1 Myxococcales bacterium
AGCGCGAGGCCATCAGCGCCATGCTCGCGCGGACCAACTGGAACAAGCGCAAGGCGGCCGCGCGCCTGCAGATCAGCTACAAGGCGCTGCTCTACAAGATCAAGGACTGCGGCCTCACCGACCCGCGGATTACCGCGGGCATCCCCGACCTGCCGCCCGTCGGCCTGGCCGCCGCCAACGATCCCCTCCGCAGCAGCTCCTAGGACCCTGTAGCCCTCAAAGATCACCGCGGAGGCGCGGAGGCCGCGGAGACAATTGGGTCGCCCGCGGTCGAGCGCGAGCGCCCGATTGCACGAACCAACCAGATCCTCCGCGCCCTCAGCGTCTCCGCGGTGATCTCTTTGAACCTGTCAGGGGCGGGCTTCGCGGTGCTGGATGAGTTGCGGCGCCGGAGCGGGATCGGACTCTTCCGGCTCGGCTGCTTGCTCCCTGCGCTTCGCATGGGGTGCGAAGAGCTTTCCGACGAGCAGGAACAGAGTGCCCATCGAGAGGAGCAGCAGCGGCTCCTCGAAGGGGCCGAGCGAGGCGCTCTGCAGCGCGAAGGCGGCGATGGCGAACACGATGGCGGCTGCGGCGATGGTGCGGTGCATGGAGTCGGACGTCCTCGTGGGCCTCGCTCGATGCGAGGTGCTCCGTTCAACTCCTCCAGCATGATCCACGCCAACCTACGTGCAGAGCCGGACCTTCCACGAGAATGGGAATCCCCGTTCCATTCGTGTGGAAGGCAACGGACTGCCACCGGCCGCGCAGCGCAGGAGCGCCCGTCTGCACGTCCGCGACTGTCCGCAGGGAAGGCGCGAGGGGCTTCCCTGGGTGCCCGGCGGTCTGGCACGCGCCGTGCTCCTGGACCGGGTCCGAGACCCGCCTGTCCGGCGGTGGCGGAGGAGGCATTCGATGTCCGTGAGCTGCAAGTGGTGGTGGAGGCCTGCGGCGGCGCTGCTCGCGTTCGGACCTGGCTGCGCCCACAACGCGGTGTCCGAGAAGGACGAGGCGCAGGTCGTACAGGAGTACCGGCTCGCGAAAGAGGACGTGGTCGAGATCTCCGTCTGGAAGGAGCCGGAGCTCTCGCGCACGGTGCCGGTGAGGCCGGACGGGAAGATCACGCTGCCTCTCCTGGGCGACGTGCCCGCCGAGGGCCTGACGCCGGCCCAGCTGGAGAAGAGCGTGCAGGACAAGCTGTCGCCGCTGGTCCGCGACCCGCGCGTGACGGTGATCGTCCATGACGTGAACGGCAGCCGCATCTACGTGACCGGGATGGTCACGCGGCCCGGCGCCTTTCCGCTGCGCAGCCACATGACGGTGCTGCAGGCCCTGGCCATGGCTGGCGGGCTGGCCGAGTTCGCCGACCGCGGCGAGATCACCGTGCTGCACGCCGACGGTACGCGGCACGTGGTGGCCTACGACGACCTGGTGAACGGGAAGGTGCGCCGGCAGCTCTCGGCCGGCGACACGGTGGTGGTTCCGTAGGTGAATCCGGTGGAGACGCGCATCCACATCCCGCTGCTTCTGGCCGTGTCGGCGCTCGCCGCCGCCGGGCCGGCGAGCGCCAAGGTGTACGTCACGTGGAAGCCGCGCGTGTCCCTCTTCGCCGGCTACAACGACAACGTGCTCCTGGACGGGTCCGGCGCCGACAGCTTCGGCCAGGCCCGCCCGGGCGTCCGCCTCGATCTGTACGGCGAGCACCAGCTGCATGTGGACCTCGACTGCCAGGCCGGCGTGGGGCGCCTGCTCCACCCCGAGAAGTTCCCGCGGGACGGCGGAGCGTTGGCCAGCAGCGAGCAATGCATCGCGCACTACCGGGATCACTGGTCGCCTCGCACGTCGTCGCACCTGACGCTTCGCAGCACGTACGCGCAGGACCCGTTCGCCATCTCCGGCCTGGGCCTCCTCTTGCGGGCCGGGCAGACGCAGGTGTTCAACACCCAGCTCTCGGCCGGCGTGGACCACGCGGTGAGCCCCCGCGGCCAGTGGCGGTTCGGCTTCGACTCGCAGGTGCTGACGTTCGGAAGCAACGATCCGGGCAACGGCGCGGTCTTCACTCCTTCGATCGGATACGCGTACCGGACCAGCCCCTACGACAACGTCACGGTCACGGGGCGCGAGCAGCTCTTCTACTCGTTCGGCGCCACGCCGGCCCCGGGGAGCGGACTGTCGGGAGCCCCCAGCGGGATCCTCACCGAGGCGCACAGCCTGCAGCTGGGCTGGGAGCGGCGGCTGCGGCCCTGGGCCACGCTCAAGGCGAGCGGCGGCCCCCTGTACCTGACCGGCCAGAACGGCGGCCAGTTCTCGCCAACCGCGAGGCTGGAGATCGAATCGATCACCCCGCGGCTGGCGGCCCGGCTGATCGTTTCGCACGACCTGATCATCGGGGCCTTCCGCGCGGGCGCCATCGTCGGCGACCTGGCCGAGGCGGCCACGCTGATCAACCTGGGCGATTTCACCGGCGGACTCCGGCTGGGCGTCTACCGCAACTCGGACCTGCCCAGGCAGTTCACGGCGATAGGGCCGGCCGGGTACTCGGGCGAGGTCTCGCTCGACTACCGCATCGGCCGGGAGTGGACGATGGGGCTGGCGGCGCTGCGCGACGCGCGGCTCAACGACACGAACGTAGGGCCGCAGGTGGACCGCGACGTGATGCAGCTGCGGCTCACCTGGGAGCGGTTCCGGCCTTTCTGACCTCGGGAGGAGGAGAGAATGGAGCGCACGTACACGGTGGATGAGCTCCTCGGCGCTGTGAAGCGCCGGTGGAGGTGGATGGCGGTGGTGGCGGCGGCGGTGTTCGCCGTGGCCGCGCTGGTGATCGCGCGTCTGCCGAACGAGTACCGCGCGCGGGCGCTGGTGATGGTGGAGCCCCTGCATCCGCATCCCGACCTGGTGGTGCCGGTGATCTCGCGGACCCTCGACGAGCGCGTGAAGTCGGTCCGCTCGCAGGTCTACGCGCGGCAGCTGATGGCGACCGCGATCGAGGAGCTCAAGCTGTACTCGCAGGTTCGCGAGAAGGACGGGATGGACGCGGCGGTGGATGCTCTCCGCAACGACACCGAAGTGCACGGCGAGGGCGACGACGCCTTCAGCATCACCGTGCGCTCGCGCGACGCCGCGGTGGCCGCGAAGACGGCCAACCGCCTGTCCGAGCTGTTCATCGAAGGCAATCTCCAAGTCCGCGCCGGCCAGGTGGCGCGGACCCGGGACGTGATCGCCCAGCAGCTGGCGCAGATGCGCGGCGAGCTCGGAAAGAGCGAGGCGAAGATCGCCGCCTTCAAGCGCGCCAACGCGAGCACGCTGCCGGAGCTGAACGAGGCCCGGATGCGCGAGCGCGACCAGCTCGCCAAGCAGATCGAGGTGGAGACCGGGTTCATCCAGACCGCGCAGCAGCGCATCGATCTGATCGGCGTCCTGCCCGCCGGCCGCGAGACCGAGGTCGGCCGCATGGAGCAGCAGGTCGACGACCTGCGCGCGAAGCTCGGCACCGCCCGGGCGGCCCTCACGCCGGAGCATCCCGACGTGCAGGCGCTCTCCCGCGAGCTGGGGAACGCCCAGGTCCGCCTGGAGCAGGCCAAGGCGCGCGCCGCCGCCAACGACCTCGAGCTACGCCGCATGAGCGAGGCGATCGGCCGCGGCCGCAAGAACATCGCGCAGCACCAGGCTCGCATGGCGGAGGTGGACAAGCTCGTCGCCGCGGCGCCGCTCACCGCGACCCAGCTCGCCGAGCTGGACCGCGACGCGGAGATGCTCAAGGTGAAGGTGACCCAGCTCGTCTCCAAGAAGGCGGAGGCGGAGATCACCGCCGACCTGGAGGCCAAGAGCGCGCCGACCGAGTTCCGCGTGCTGGAGTCGGCCAGCGCGCCGGCCATGCCGGGGAGCCCCAACCGGCCGCAGATGCTGCTGCTTGCGCTGCTGGCGGCGCTGGCGCTGGGGAGCGCTGTCGCCGTCGGACAGGAGCTGTCGGACCGGACGCTGCGCAGCGAGGGGGAGGCAGTCGCGCTGGCGTTGCCGGTCCTGGCCACGGTCCCGCGGCTGCACCGCGCGGGGGCCGGCCGGGTGCTGGCGCTTCCGGCGATGCAGGGTGAGCAGGGCTGACCGGGTCATCCCGGAGAGAGGGAGAACACCATGACCAGCATTCCGAAGCAGGTAGCGGGGACCCGGACGCCGTTCCTCGAGCGCATCGAGGGCGGCGGGGCCGAGGTGACCATCGACGAGCGGCTGGTGGCCATCACCGATCCGCAGGGCGCGGCCGCCGAGCAGTACCGCATGCTCCTGCACCGGCTCCGCTACGCGCGGTCGCTGCGGGCGGCCGCGCAGGGCGGCGCGGTGATTGCGGTGACCAGCGCGATGCGCGAGGAGGGGACCAGCCTCACCGCGGCCAACCTCGCGCTCACCGCTGCGCGGGCCGGCGACTCGCGCGTGGCGCTGGTGGACTGCGATCTGCGGCGTGGGAACCAGGCGGCGTTGTTCGGCATGGGCGCGCGCATGGGCCTCTCGGACTTGCTGCAGGGCAAGTGCGAGATCGGCGAGGCGCTGGGGCGGTTCCATGAAGGGCA
>DATFUN010000303.1:0-7632 GCA_035260805.1 Myxococcales bacterium
TGCCCCTCCTGGCCATGGCGCACTTCCACTGGTCCGCCTTCGGGAGTCCCTGGACGACGCCTTACTCCCATCTCGAAAACCCCGAGTTCGTGCGTGACATCGCGCCAGGGTTCCTCGGCATTTCGGCGCCGACCTGGGGGCGATTCCACGGCTCCCTGTTCGCACCCTACCTCGGCCTCTTCTTCTGGGCGCCGTGGATTGCGCTCGCGGTGGGCGCGATGCCGCTGCTCCTGCGCAAGCGCCATCCGGCCGGAACGGCAGCAGCCCTGGTGGTTGCCTACTACCTGGTCTTCCAGGTCACCCACGCGCTCTGGCGGAGCGGCTGGGTGGTCGGCCCGCGCTACCTGACCCCGGTAGTCCCCTTTGCCGCCGCGGCCGTGGGCCTCGCGATCGCCCAGCTCACTGCAGCCGCGAGGCCATGGGCGGTCGCGCTGCTCGGCGCCTCAGGGGCAGCGGCGATCGCGGCCACCGGCCTCGCATCGACCGTGTGCCAGGCGTTTCCCCTCGAGGTGTACAACCCGCTGGTCGAGGTGGTGTGGCCGCTCCTGTCGCACGGCTACGTCCCGAGGAACCTGCTGCAGCAGGCCGGGGTGCCGGGCTTGTGGAGCGCCCTGCCCGTCCTGGCCGCGCTCGCGACGGCGATCGCGCTCCTCCTCACCGCGCCCTTGCGCATCGACCCTGTTGCGCGCCGGCCGGAGCGGCTGGCGCTCGCCATCGCCGCCCTGCTCGGCCTGGCCCAGTGGACCGCGACCGCCGGCGACTCTCCCGCCCACTCCGGCGCGGTGCGGTTCCTCGCTTCCGTCTGGGAGCCGAATCCGCCGCCGGGCGCGCAGCCCTTCAGCCCGCGTTGAGCCACTCTTCGTAAGCGCGGAAGTCGTATTCGCGCCCGAGGAAGTCGCGGACCAGGTCGGCCGCCTTGGCGCCGCCGCCTGGCTCGAGCACCGCCTTGCGGTAACGGAGCGCCGTCGCCGCGTTCATCAGGCCCTCGCGGCGGAAGGCCCCGAAGAGGTCCTTCGCGATCACCAGCGACCACATGTACGTGTAGTAGATCGCGCTGTAGCCCTCGAGGTGGCCGAAGGATTCGTGGAAGTAGGTCTCGGGCACGTAGCGGAACGGCGTCAGGGCCTCCTGCAGCCGGGCCGCGAGCGCGGTGGTGTCCAGCGAGCGCGGACCGGGGCCGTGGAAGGCGAGGCTGACCGCCGCGTAGTACATCTGCTGGCGCACGCGGAGGCCCTTGGCGAACTCGTCGGCGGCGCGCATCCGCGCGACCAGCTCGGGCGGGATGGGCGCGCCCGACTGGTGGTGGCGGGCGAACCCGCCCAGCACCGAAGGATCCCAGCACCATTCCTCCAGCATTTGCGAGGGCGCCTCGACGAAGTCCCACTCCGTGCGCACCCCGGAGATGCCGGCCCAGCGCGTCCGGCCTCCCAGGAGGTGGTGCAGCAGGTGGCCGAACTCGTGGAAGAAGGTCACCACCTCGCCGTGCTCGAGCAGCGCGCCCGGACGCGGGAAGTTGCACATCAGCGCCGCCTCCGGGAGCCTCCGGCCGGCCTGCCCCGACCTGAGCGTGAACTGCGCCGCGTGCTTGTACTTGCCCTCGCGTGGGAACAGGTCGAGATAGAAGCGGCCGATGAGCTGTCCCTCCTCGAGCACCTCGAAGCAGGTCACGTCGGAGTGCCAGACGGGAGCGTCCGGAGCGGGCCGGTAGGCAAGACCGAACAGGCGGGCCGTCGTTTCGAGCACGCCCTGCTGGACCCGCGACAGCTCGAAGTAGGGCCGCACGGACTGCGCGTCGAATCCGTGCCGCTCCTTGCGCACGGCCTCGGTGAGGAGCTGCGAGTCCCACCCCTCCACCCGCTCCGCGGAAGGCTCGTCGCGCCGCCTCCGCTCGAGCAGCGCCTGGTATTCCTGCCGCATGCGCGCCTCGGCCGCCGCCGAGATGCGCGCGACGAAATCGGCCGCGGCCTGCGCGCTGCCGATCATCTTGTCCTCGGTCACGTACGACGACCAGGAAGGATAGCCGAGCAGGTGGGCGAGCTCGTGGCGCTTCTCCAGCATCCGCCCGAGCACATCGAGGTTCTTGGGGTGCGCGCGCTGGCGGTAGATGCGCCAGAGCCGCTCCCGCGCCGGCGAGCTCTTCGCGTAGGTCAAGAACGGGACGTAATCGGGAGTATCGGTGGTGATGCGCACCTTCCCGTCCGGCCGGGCGGGGCGCGCGCGGAGGTAGTCCGCGGGAAGCCCTTCCAGCTCGCCCGGCTCGAGGTCGACGAAGCGCACGTCGTCGCGGATGTTGCGGCTGAACTCCTGCCCGATGCGCACCAGCTCGTCGTTCAGCGTCCGGATGCGCGCCCGCGTGTCGTCGTCGCGGTCCACGCCCGCGCGGCGGAAGTCGCGCAGCACCCGGTGGAGGTAGAAGCGCGTCTGCGCGTCCGCGCCCGAGGCGTCGATCTCGCGCAGCGCCTCGTAGATCCCGCGATCGAGCGACAGCTCGGTGGAGACCGCGTCCACCTCCTGCTCGCAGCGCTCCGCCGCGTCGCGCATGGCCGCGGAGGGGTGCGCGTTGCGCGCCACGCTCGCGCGGGACGAAGCGTCCGAGAGCGCGCCGATGGCGTCGTCGTACGCGCCGAGCGCCTCGATGCCTCGCGGCGAGGGCATCGCCTTGAGCCGCGCCACGCGGCCGCGGGCCAGCTCGATGTCGCGCCGGTTGGCCAGGGCGAACTGCTCGGGCGTTCCGACCAGGATCTCGCCAGGAGTCACGCCGCGCGCTCCATCTTCGCGCGCAGCGCCTGGTAGGCCGGCAGCGCGGCCTGGACGGTGACCCGATCGCCGCGGCCGAGACGGACCGCACCGGGAGGATCGAACCGCACCGACCCGTCCGCGTGCAGAAGGTGCATGACCAGCGTGCCGCTCTGGTCGCGCAGGTCGGCCACGGTCTGTCCCTCGAGCATCCCGTCGACCTGCAGCTCGGCGACGACCATCAGCCGGCCGATCGGCTGTCCGATGCGCGCGTACAGGTGCCACATCAGCGTCCCGCCGCCGAAGACGAGCAACACGAGCGAGAAGAAGGTGAGCTTGAACCTGCGCACCAGCACCCAGAGGTAGAGGAGCTGCGCCTGCAGCGTCCGTCCCGGTGCGCGGATCATGCGCGGACCTTCGCACGCGTCCCGGGCCCGCTCAAGCGAGGAAGCTCACCGCTGCGCGCCCGCCGCCGCCTCTGCCTTTGGCGCTGCGCCCCTCCCGGCGCGGGACGGCGCTTCGCCAGCGACCGACTGCGCGTGCTCGCGCAGCAGGCGCTCCAGCGAGGAGAGCGGCACCGCGCCGTGGGCGAGCACGGCGTCGTGGAAGGCACGGAGGTCGAACTTCTCGCCCATCCGCCGTTGCACCTCGTCGCGCATCCGGAACAGCTCCAGCTCTCCCACCATGTACGCCAGCGCCTGCCCGGGATGGATCGCGTACCGGTCGATCTCGTTGGCGGCCTCGCCGGGCGAGAGCGTGGTGTGCTCGCGAAGGTATTGCAGCGCCCGCTCCCGGTCCCACTTGAGCGCGTGCATCCCCGTGTCGACCACCAGCCGCGCCGCGCGCCAGGCCTGGTACCCCAGCATGCCGAACCTGGCGGGCGCGCCCGAGTAGAGGTGCAGGTCCTGGTCGCTCATCCGCTCGGCGTAGAGCGCCCATCCTTCGACGAACGCGGTCTCGCCGGTGTAGCGGCGGAAGTCGGGCAGCTCGCGGAGCTCCTGGGCAAGCGCGATCTGCAGGTGGTGCCCGGGGACGGTCTCGTGGAAGCAGAGCGCCTCCTCGTTGTAGAGCGGCCGCGTCTCGGGACGCAGCGTGTTGACGTAGTAGACGGCGGGCCGCGAGCCGTCGGCCGCCGCGGGCTGGTAGAACGCCGGCGGGCTCGAGGCGGCCCGGTACGCCTCGATCGGGCGCGTCTCGATCGGTTGGCGCGGGAGCCGGCGGAACGCCTGCGGGAGCGCCGCCTGGGCCCGCGCCAGCGTGGCCCGGTTCCACTGCAGCAGGGCCGCCGCGGTCTTCTGGAACTGCTCGCGGCTCCCCTCCAACCTCGCCCGGTACTCCTTCACCCCGCTCGCGCCCTCCGAGCTGGCGATCCGCTCCATCTCTCCCTCGATGGAGGCGAGCGTCTTGAGCCCCAGATCGTGCAGCTCCTGCGGCCCGCGCCGGGTCCCGGTGTGGTGCGCGGCCAGCACCGCGTAACAGGTCTCGCCTCCGCGGAGCGCCCACAAGCCGATCTCCTTGCGCGCCGCGGGCAAGAGCTCGTTGGCGAGAAAGTCGCGGTACCTTCGCATCCCCGGCAGCACCTGCTCGACGACCGCCGCGCGGATACGCTCCCGCGCCGCGCCGCGCTCGGCCTGGGCAAGCCCGGAGAAGCGCTCCTCGGCGGGCAGCAGCACCGACCCGGCCGGGCCCTGGGCGAGAAGCTCGTCCAGCGAGGCGATCACGTGCTCCACGTTCACCCGGGGCGAGGTGCGTTCCTGGACCAGGCCACGGCGCAGGTTGGCGATCACCTGATCGAAGTACCGCCCGGCCTGCGCGTAGCGGGCGGCGAGATCGGCAGCCCCCTTCGCGGTGCCGAGCGGGTAGTGCTGCGCGGTCTGCGCCAGGGCCACGTGCGGCCCGTCCATCTGGTCCACCACCCAGGCGGGCGCGGAGCACGCCTCGGCGGCCTCGGCATCGGCGAGCTGGCGCCGGAGCATCTCCAGGGTGAGCTGGTCCTCCACGCCCAGCTCCGCGGCCGGCGGCGTGGCCAGCTCGGCCCGCAGCTGCGCCAGCGCGTCGATCACCTTGCGGTGCCCGTCGGGCGAGAGGTCGTCGAGCTTCGCGTCGAACCGGTGGTCTCCCAGCGCGGTGGCGAAGAGCGGACCGCCGACGCTGCCCTCGCCGAGCAGCGGCAGCGGCGCGGTGTCCAGGAGCGCCGTCCAGTACCGCCGCGCTATCCCGTCGAGCTGCGCGGCGGCCCCTTGCGCCGGTCGCGGCGCGGCGGCAGGCACCGACAGGGGGGCCGGCGGCGGCATGGGCTTGGTGGCGCAGCCCACGGCGGCGGCGGCGGCGACGATCCATGGCGCGCGCATGGCACCGACCCTGCTGCGGCAACGCGTCTCCGTCAAGCCCCGGCGGCTCGCCGTGGCCTGGAGTATCGTCGGCGCGATGCCGCCCTCGCTCGAGTCCGCCTCCCGCATCAACCTGCGTTGGATCGTGCGGCTTCGCTGGGGCGCGGTGGTCGGGCAGGTCGTCACCATCCTGTTCGCGTCTCGCATGTTGCACGAGGCGCTGCCGGTGAAGGCGCTCCTGGTCGTCTGCGCCGCCCTCGCCCTGCTCAACCTGGCCACCCAACTGTGGCTCCGGAAAGGCGGCAATCCGACCGAGCGCACCTGCGGCCTCAACCTGCTGCTCGACGTGCTGGCGCTGACCGTGCTCCTCGCGCTCTCCGGCGGGGCCCACAATCCGTTCGCGGTGCTCTACCTGGTGCACATCACCATCGCCGCCGTGGTGCTGTCCGCGCGCTGGAGCCTGGCGCTGACCGCGGTCAGCATCGCCGCCTACACGCTGCTGCTGCTCTTGCCGGAGGGGCCGCTGCTCTTCCTGGGCGACCAGGACCAGCTCGTGCTGCATGCGCGCGGCCGGTGGGTCGCGTTCGTGGTCGCGGCGGTGTTCATCGGGACCTTCACGCTGCGCATGAGCGGTTCGCTCCGGCGGCGCGAGGCGGAGCTGGAGCGCACCCGGTCCGGCGCGGAAGCCGCCGAGCGGCTGGCCGCGCTCGGCACGCTGGCCGCCGGCACCGCCCACGAGCTGAACACCCCGCTGGGCACCATCGCCATCCTGGCCGGCGAGCTGGCCGCGCAGCTCGAGGGCGATCGCCGCGCCGAGGCGGAAGAGATCCGAAACCAGGTCCGGCGCTGCAAGCAGATCATCACCGGCATGCTCGCGCCGCGGGGCGGGGCGGACCTCGAGGAGCCGAAGGAGTTCGAGGTGGCGCCCGTGCTGGAGGCGGCGGTCGAGCGCTGGCAGAAGGGCCGACCCGGACCGAAGCCGGTGCTGGACATCCAGCCCCAGGCGGCGCGCGCCCGGGCGCGCTTGCCGGTGCACGCGTTCGAGCGGGCGATCGCCAACCTGCTCGACAACGCCGCCGAGGCGACCGAGAACCGCCCCGGGAGCGAGGTGCGCATCGGCCTGACCCGCTCGGAGGGAGGGCTGCGCATCCAGGTGACCGACAACGGCATCGGCGTCCCGGAGCCCCTGCTGCGCCGCATCGGGGAGCCGTTCTTCACCACCAAGGAACCCGGCCGCGGCACGGGCCTGGGCCTCTACCTGGCCCGCCACGTGGTGGAGCGCCAGGGAGGCGAGATGCACGTCGCTTCTACCGAGGGGCGCGGGACCGAAGTCACCTTGACGGTGCCAGAAGCCGGCGCTTAAACAGGCTCGATGCCGCGACTCCTCATCGTGGACGACGACGAGCCGTTCCGGCTAGCCATGCGCAACGCGTTCCTGCGCCGCGGCTACGAGGTCTCCCTCGCGGGCAGCGCCGACGAGGCCCAGGCGATGCTGCAGAAGGACGCCCCGGACTACGCCGTGGTGGACCTGCGCATGCCAGGGCCCGGCGGCCTCGAGGTGGTGCGCGCCCTCCGGTCGCTCCCCAGGCCGCCGGAAGTGGTCGTGCTCACCGGCTACGGAACCATCGGTACGGCCGTGGAGGCCATCCGGCTGGGCGCGATCAACTACCTCAACAAGCCCGCCGACGCCGACGAGGTCGAGGCCGCGTTGCTCGGGAAGCGCTCGCCGCCGCCGGTCCACGAAGTGCCTTCGCTGGATCGGCAGGAGTGGGAGTACCTGAACCGCATCCTGGCAGACTGCAACGGCAACATCTCCGAGGCAGCGCGGCGGCTGAAGATGCACCGCCGCACGCTCCAGCGGAAGCTGCAGAAGCATCCACCCAAGGTCTGACAGCAGAAGGACGGCCCATGCGCATCCCCGCCGCCTCCCTGTGCGCCCTCGCCCTCGCCTGCGCCGCCTCCAGGCCCGCGCCGCAAACGGCGCGGGCGCCGCGCCCGCCCGTGCCGCTGGAAGAGTATTTCAAGGCGCGGCGCTACGCGGCGCTCTCGCTCGACATGAGCTTCTCGCACGACGATCGCCTGGTCGCCTTCCAGAGCGACGCCGGGGGCCGCCTGGACCTGTGGGTGAAGCCGCTCGACGGAGGCCCCGCGCGCCAGGTCACCCACGTGGAGGGGTTCATCGGGAGCTTCGCCTTCTCCCCGGCGGCCGACGTGCTGGCGTACGAGGCGGACCTGGGTGGCGACGAGCTGCCTCACCTGTTCCTTACCGATTCCAACGGCAGCTCCCCGCGCGACGTCACCGCCGACTATCCGAAGGGACGCCGTACGCGGTTCGCGCAGTGGGCGCCCGACGGCAAGACCTTCCTGTACCTCTCCAACCTGCGCGACGAGAAGCTGCTCGATCTCTACGAGTACGACCTGTCCTCCGGCAGCGCGCGGCCGATCTGGGTCGCCACCGGCTCGCTGGCCTTCGGCGCGCCCGACCGCGCCCACCGCCGCTTCGTGCTGCGGGAGACGCTCTCGGACAAGGACACCAACCTGTGGCTCTTCGAGCGCGGCGGGCAAC
>DATFUN010000304.1:0-6304 GCA_035260805.1 Myxococcales bacterium
GCGGTCGGCGACCTTCCCTACCTGCTCACCCTGGGCGCGCACGAGTTCTACTGGTTCGCGCTGGAGGAGCCGAAGGCAGCCGCGGACGTGGCCCGCGAAGCGGCGTACCAGCCGCCCTCGGTCGAGGCGCCGGCGGGGATCGAAGCCGCCGCGGCCGACCGCGCCCTGCTCGAGCAGGTGCTGCCGGGATACATCGAGGGCCGGCGCTGGTTCGCCGGGCGCGACCGCGAGATGTCCGGCGTGCGGGTGCTCGACGTGCTGCCCCTGGGCGCCGTCCGCTTCGCCGTCGTCCGGATGGAGTTCACCCTCGGCGAGCCGGAAGACTACGTGGTGCCCGTCTCGCTGGAGACCGGCGACCGCGCCGCCCTCTTGCGCGAGCGGTCGCCGCAGGCGGTCATCGCCCACTTGCGCGCGCCGGGACGGACCGACGAGCCCACGGGGGCGCTCATCGACCCGAGCGCCGATGCGCCGTCCTCCGCCGCGTTGCTCGAGGCGCTGCGCGGCCGCGCGCAGGGCCGTGGCAGCTTGGGGCCCGCATGGGCGACCCTGCGAGGGGATCTGCCCGCCGGCCCGCTCGAGCCTCGCCTCCCGCGCACGGATCACCGGCGCGCTTCGGTCTCCTATGGCGAGCACCTGGTCCTCAAGCTGTACCGCCGGCTAGGCGAAGGCGTCAGCCCCGAGCTGGAGCTGAACCGCTGCCTGTCCGAGCGCGCCCCCGATCTGGTCCCGCCGCTGCTCGGCGCGGTCGAGTACCGGCCCGGACGCTCGGAGCCCATTACGCTCGCCACGCTCCACGGATGGGCGCGCAACGAGGGGACCGCCTGGGCGTGGGCGCGGGACGAGCTGCGCCGGTTCTACGAGCGCGCGCTGGCCAGCGGACCCGACGTGCACCCGCCGCCGCAGCCCGCCGGAGCGACGCTCCTCGATCTGGCCGCCATGGAGCCGCCGCCCATCCGCGAGCTGTTCATCAGCTCGCTGGCCGGCGCGCGCCTCTTGGGCCGGCGGACCGCGGAGATGCACCTCGCGCTGGCCAATGCGACCGACGAGGGGCTGGGGACCGAGCCTTACACGGCGCTCGACCAGCGCTCGAACTATCAGAGCAAGCGCAACCTGACCGGCAAGGTGCTGCGGCAGCTCAAGCTGCGCGGCCCGCGGCTCTCGGGGAAGCTGGCCGAGCTCTCCCACCACCTGCTCACGCACGAGGCAGCGCTCTACAAGCGGTTCGAGCCGCTGCTGGAGCGGCGCCTGACGGCGCGGCGCTGCCGCATCCACGGGAACTACCACCTGGGCAAGCTGCTCTACACGGGCAAGGACTTCCTGGTGGTCGATTTCGAAGGCGACTCCAGCCGCCCGCTGGCCGAGCGGAGGCGCAAGCGCAGCGCGCTGCGCGACGTGGCCGCCATGGTCCGATCGTTCGAGTACGCGGCGCAGATCGCGCTGCGCGACGCGACCATCGTGCGCGAGGCGGACCGCACCGCCGCCGAGCCGTGGGCGCGACTGTGGATGACCTGGACGCCGGCCGCCTTCCTCGGCGCCTGGCTGGAGGCCACCAAGGGCTCGCCGATCGCCCCGCGCGAGCGCGCCGAGACGGAGATGCTCCTCGACACCCTCAACCTCGAGCAGGCGCTGGACGACGTGAACGCCGACCTGGACCGCCGCCCCGACTGGGCGATGATCGCGCTGCGCTCCCTGGAAGACGCGGTCACGTGACCGTCGCCCGAACCTGGGTCTCGGTGCATCAAAGCCTGGTTCAACCGGTTGAACTGCCACGACCAAGAATCTCCTAACCGGCGCAGCGACGGTCGCGTGCTGCATTGCCTGCGTGTTCCGCAGCGTCTTGACGCAAGCGCCTCCCGGCAGCGCTCCACCCTATCGGGCCGCCACCGTCGCGGGCGGCGCGCACCTCAGCCGTCCCGCGTCGTACAGCGCGCCCGCGCCCTGCGGGACCTCGATGGTCACGGTGCAGCTGCCGCCGCGGAATTCGACCGCGGCCATGTGCGTCCCCACCGGCACGCCCTCCAGCCAGAAGCGCCCTTCCGCCGAGATGGGGGAGGCCAGGTGCTTCCCCGCCGCCGAGAGCTGCAGCTCGCCGAAGGCCGGCGCGCCGCTCCCTGGAACCTCCAGCACGCCGGTCACGCTCTGCACCCGGTGCACGTCGAACTCGACCAGCGCGCCGCCCCGATAGGGGGAGGCGACGAGCCTCTCCACCTTGCCAACCTCGTAATCCATCGGCACGTCGCCGTCGCGGATGGAGAGCCGGTTCCCGTAGTACGGCAGCAGGTTGGGGATGAAGAGGTCCCCCTTCCAGTCGGTGGTCCCCACCTCGACGTTGTTCAAGTAGCCCCGCACCCCGGGAAGGCCGGGCACCCGCAGGACCGCGAATCCTTCCTGCACCGGGCGAGCCAGGAA
This sequence comes from Myxococcales bacterium, assembly GCA_035260805.1. GTDB lineage: Bacteria > Myxococcota > Myxococcia > Myxococcales > 40CM-4-68-19 > VBKO01. The sequence continues at coordinate 2,410 of DATFUN010000304.1, forward strand.
GAGCCGGTCGCCAGCCAGCACCACCGAACCTGACGCGCTGGCAAAGGCGGCGTTGTCGGCGCCGAACCGCTGGAAGCTCGCCTCATAATGGCCGAACGGAGCGTTCGCCTGCAGCTGCGCCCCGAAGTGCTCGGAGGCGCCGCTCTCCCCCTGCACGACGTACCCGAGGCCGTTGCCGATGGGCAGCCCACGTTGGACGGAGGCTGCCGCGGTTCCGCCGCCGTCGCGCGCGGTGGCCGAGCTGTTCCCCACCGTCATCTCGTCGAAGCTGTAGACGAGGCTGGCCGTGCTCTCCATGACCGCCTCCTGCCCGGCCGAGCGCGACCTGCCCGCGGTGAGGAAGAACGTGGCGCGCCGGCTCAGGCGCACGTCGGCGCGCGCCTGCAGCAGGTCGTTCACGCCCGCGTCGCGCATGCGGGAGGCCCCGTAGTCGACCGAGAAGGTGAAGCGGCCCACGGTCAACGAGGCGAAGGCGGTGGCGTCGAGGAGCGGCCGGTCGGCAGCCGGATAGAGCGCCGCCGTCGCGTACCGCGGGGTCATCGCCCGCACCGAGACGCCGACCGCCGCCGGCCGCATGACGAGCACGTATCCCAGCGAACCGCCCGCGCCGATCCCGCCGTCCGCCACCGACCCCGCCGCCGCGAGGTCCAGCTGGCCGAGCGGCAGCGCGACGCTGAGCGAGGGACCCGCGCTGAGCAGCCCCGGATCCGCCTCCAGGCGATACCCGCCCGTCATCCGGTCGGTCAGCCCCAGCCGGTGCTGCGCCATCAATGCCGCGCGGCCGTAGGAGAAGCTGGCGGTGCCGAAGTCCTCGCGCCGCAGACCCACTCCGTACGAATAGTCGCTCAGCCCCTTCGCCAGGACGGTCGGCGAGGAGTAGGCGCGCGTGCTGTACTCCTGCGTCCGGCCGAAAGCGTCGTGGACCACGTAGCGCACGCCGGACAGGCCGCTGGTCACCGGCAGGTTGGCGATCTCGAAGGGCCCGGGCGGCAGGGGCTCCCGGCGGACGAGCACGCCGTTCACGTACACGTCCAACGTCGAGGGCGTGAGCACCGCCCCCGAGACGCGCGGCAGCGGCGTGCGCACGAAGTAGGGGTCGAGCGCGAAGTTGCGCGAGACCGACACACCGCCCAGGAGCAGGCTGCCCCCGAGCGTGCCGGTGGAGCTGAACCCGTCGCCCGCCACCCAGCGCCGCATCGCCAAAGGCTCGTCGAGGGTGAAGTTGCTCAGGCCGCGGGAGAACCCCGAGGGCGTCTGCGAGAGGCCGCTGTAGAGGAGGTTGCCGCGCACGCTGACGCCCAGCTCGCCGAAGGCGGAGACCGACGCCGAGCCATACTGCACGGCGTAGTTGGCGAACGCGCTGGTGTCGGTGCGCAGCACGAGGTCGCGCGGCCGTTGCACGGGCGTCAAGTCCACGTGCGTGACCGGGAGGAACTGCGGCTGCGCCGAGATCCGCAGCTCGAGGGCCGGCTCGTCGAAACGGAACTCGATTCCCGGCGCGAGCGATCGCAGCGCCACGTACGGCTTGCCGTCGATCTGCTCGCGCTCGCCGCCCAGGCCGATCAGGCCGGCGCGCTCGAGGTCCTCCACCGGGGCGAGCACCTCCCCGCCGCGCAGTCGGACGAGGACGCTGTCCTTGGGCGCCTCGTTGACGAAGAGGTCCACGTAGACGGGCTGGTCCTGGGCGGCCCGCGCAGCCCCGGCGAAGAGGAGCAGGGCCAGGAAGCTACGGCCCACAGGCCGACGGCTCCGCCGGAGCCCGCTGCTCGAATCGATCGCCGTTGTCGGCGACCACGCTGGCCACCAGCGCGGCCAGGCCCGGGCAACCCTTCGGCAACTCGAAGTCGTAGTCCAGCGCGCCGCCTGCCAGCACGTACCACCCGCGCTGCTCGCGCTCGAACAGCACCGCGCCGGACGCGTCCACGCCGCGCAGCTTCACCGCGTCCTCGCGGAAGTGCACCGTGCCTTGGTTCGAGACACGGAACGAGGCGCGCCCCCCGCGCGCCCCGAGTCCTTCGATCGACCGCCGCTCCACCGAGCGCTCCGGCGCCAGGAACACCGGCACCCCCACCCGCGTCAGCACCCGCACTTCCGAGCTGGGCTGCGCTGGCCGCTCGGTGGGCGGCAGCTCCTCCACGAACACCCGGTAGGTCTTCTCCACCAGGCCGAACGGGGTCCCCACCCCGACCCGCACGTTGCGCTCTTCGCCTGGTTTCAAGGTGAAGAGCGCGGGAAAGAAGAGGACCTCGCTGGTGGGCGCCAGTTGCAGCTCGCCGCGCGAGGTCTGGTTCCAGCTGCTCGCGCTCACCTGGTACCGGACCGTCTCCGGCCCGTCGTTGCGCAGGGTGAGCATGGCCTTCGTCGTTTGCGGCGAGAGGCGCAGCTGGATGGGCGTCACGTTCAGGCCGCTCGCGCGCGCGCTGGAGGCGATCAAGGCGAAGGCGATCAGCGCGGCGCTAGCGGTCTGCACGGGGTTCCTCAGAAGTTGACGGTGGCGGTGACGGCGTCGCTGTAGTTACCGACCGAGACGTCCTGGCCCGCCGGAACGCGGCCGAAGACGGTGTGGGGCGTGCCGGCGCCCGCGCCGATGGGGCCGAAGGTCGGCCAGGTCACCAGACCCGCGCCGCTGTTCGCCCACACGGTGCCGCCCGCCGAGTCGGAGTACAGCTCGTACTGCAGCGAGTCGGTGCCGTTCGACATGAAGCGGCCAGCGGCCACGAAGTGAATACCGAGGTCGAGGCCGACGTTCACTCCGGTCGAGCCCTTGGTGCAGAGCACGGTGACGGTGGTGTTGACGTCGAGGGCCGCGGTCTTGTTGGCCACCAGCGGGTCGTATGCGCCGAAGTTCAGGTCGGTCGCGGTGATGGTGCAGTTGGCGGCCACGCTGCTTTTGACGTTGAACGTCGTCCCCTTGCTGCCGGCGACGGCGGAATGCGCCGTGAAGAGCAGCGCGGCGGCGGTAACGAGGGTGAGGATACGGGTCTTCACGGTTCTCTCCTGGGAAGGTGGTGAACGTCTCCAGTGCCACCGTAAGCGATTCGACAATCCGGTGTCAAACGTTTGACGCTAGGTTTCGCTAACGAAACCGGCGTTTTGGTAATACCGTGTGGGTCGCTAGAAGTTCACGGTGGCCGTGACGGTGTCGCTGTAGCTGCCCACCGCCACGTCCTGCCCGGCGGGGATCTGCGCCTGCACCGTGAAGCTGCGGGCTGCCTTGCTGGGCGAGACGCCCGCGTTCAGCGCGTTGGCCCCGCCGATGTCGGTCCACACCGCACCGTTCCCCGGCGCGGCGGCGGACTGGAAGAGCTCGTAGCCGAGGCGATTCGTTCCGTTGGCCATCGCGCGCGTGACGCCCGCGACGGCGCCCGCGTTGCTCCCCGCATTGAGGCCGATGCTCGGTCCGGAGCCCTTGGTGCAGGCGATGGTCACCGTGCCGGTGGCGCTGGCGGCCGCGGCGGCGTTGGCGCCGATCGGATCGTAGGTGAAGCTGATGCCGGTCGCCGTGATGGTGCAGTTCGCCGACACCGATGCGGTCACCGTGAAGGTGGTGGTCGCCGTGGCGGCGACCACGCCGCCGGCGGCGAACGCGCAGAGGGAGGCGATGAGCAGCAGCAACCGGCGCTTCATGTAAAAGATCATGTGACATGAAACTCGATATGTCAAAAGTTTGGCAGTACCGTTTGCTAAGTGGATCTGCAGCGATCTGCGCTCTTGTAGGTAATCTACGCCGGTTTGGAATCGCAAACGTTGACGGCCGGCACGGGGAGGGGAAAACTACACCCATGCGCTTGTGGCCCGTCGCTGCCGCGGTGTGCTTGCTGGCCGCAGCCGGGGCCGGCGCGGCGCCTTCCTGCAAGAACCTCGGCGCGTCGCTCACCTTCGGACCGGCCGGATA
>DATFUN010000305.1:0-5001 GCA_035260805.1 Myxococcales bacterium
GACGCGGCCGTTGCCGCTCTCACCAGCATGATCGAGCCCGTCATGATGGTCTTCCTCGGCGGCGTCGTCGGCGGATTCCTCATCGCCATGTACCTGCCCATCTTCTCCATCGCCGGCGCGGTCAAGTAGCCAGGTGGCGGCGGAAACCCCCGAGTCCGGGCGGCCCGGACCACCGGACCTGTACCGGAAGCTCGTCCTGCTCACCGGGATCCGGCTGCTGGTGGGCACCGCGCTCCTGGTCGCGACCGCGCTCCTCTCGCTCGGGTCCGAGGAGTTCCCCCAGGGCATCGAGGCGCACCTCTACGCGACCATCGGCGGCATCTACGTCGCCTCGCTGGTCTCGATGGTGCTGCTGCGCCGCCGGCGATTCCTGCACGGCCTGATGTACGCGCACATCGGCGCCGACGTCCTCGCGGCCACCGGCCTCGTCTACCTGACCGGCGGGCCCGAGAGCATCTTCACCATCCTCTATCCGGTCGCCATCGTGAACGGCGCGATCGGCCTGGGCCGCCGGGGCGCGGTGCTGGGCGCGAGCGCCGCCTCGCTGACCTTCTGCGCGTTGATGCTGGGGATGGAGAACGGGATCATCCTACCCGCCACGCGGTACCTCGCCCACCCGCCGCAACCCGCGCCGCGGATCGCCCTCACGGTCGTGCTGAACCTCTCCGCGTTCTTCCTCGCCGGCGCGCTGGCCTCGTTCCTCGCCGAGCAGGTGCAGGGCGCGCGGGCCCAGCTGGCCGAGAGGCAGACGCGGCTCGACAAGCTCGAGGCCCTGTACTCGGCCATCGTCAAGTCCATCTCCAGCGGCATCGTGGCGGTCGACGAGCAAGGGCGCGTCACCTACTTGAACCGCGCCGGCCTGGAGATCACGGGGCTGACCGAGGACGCCGTCCTCGGTCAGAGCCTGCACGAGCTCGTCCCCGCGCTGGGCGAGGCGCTGACCCGGACCAGCTGGACCGGCCGGCAGCGAAACGAAGCGACCGTGCGCGGCGCCGACGGCCGGGAGCGCGTCCTGGGCTGGGCGGCGGCGCGGCTGGCCGAGGGCGCGCACGGCAACGTGATCGTCTTCCAGGACCTGACCGACTTCCGGCGCATGGAGGAAGCGATGCGCCGCGCCGATCGCCTGGCGGTGGTGGGCGTCTTTGCCGCGGGCCTCGCGCACGAGATCCGCAATCCGCTCGCGGCGATGTGCGGCTCGATCGAGCTGCTCAGCCTCTCGCCCAAGCTGGGCCAGCATGAGAAACGGCTGATGCAGGTCGTGCGCGGAGAGGGCGAGCGCCTGGAGGCGCTGCTCAAGGACTTCCTCGCCTTCGCCAAGCCGGCCTCCCCGCAGCTCGCGGCAGTCGAGGCGGGTCCGCTGGTCGAAGAGACGGCCGACGTGTTCCGCCGCGAGGCCGCGTTGAAGGGGATCTCGGTGTCGGTCGACCTGGACCGGGGCGTCTGGCTGTCGGTGGACGCGAGCCAGATCAAGTCGGTCCTCTGGAACCTCTTGGGGAACGCGCGGGACGCCACCGACGCCGGCGGGAGCATCTCGGTCAGGCTGCGGCGCCAGGCCGGCCAGGCGCTGCTCGAGGTCGAGGATTCGGGCCAGGGCATCTCGGCCGAGGACCTGCCGCGAATCTTCGACCCCTTCTTCACCACCAAGGCGGCCGGCACCGGCCTGGGCCTGGCGATCGTCCACCGGGTGGTCGAGGGGCACGGCGGCCGCATCGCGGTGCGGAGCGAGCCGGGAAGGGGAAGCACCTTCTCGGTGGCGCTCCCGCTGGTCGCCGACCAGGAACCGGTGCGCGCGGCGCGCGCGGGATAGAGTGGCGGCCATGGCGCGGCTCCTCGTCGTCGACGACAAGGACAGCATCCGGACGATGCTGGACATGCGGCTCACCGCCGAGGGACACGCGGTGGAGCAGGCGGAGAACCTCGCCACCGCCGAGCGCGCACTCTCGGCCGGCGAATTCGACGTGGTGATCACCGACCTGCGGATGGGGAAAGGCGGCGATGGGCTGGACGTCCTGCGCAAGGTGAAGGATCGGCAGGCGCAGACCGAAGTGATCGTGATGACCGCTTTCGGCAACGAGGAAGTGCGAGAGCGCGCCCTCGAGCTGGGCGCGCTCTGCTATCTGGAAAAGTCGCCGCGCCTCGCCTCGGAGGTGGTCCCGCTGGTGAAGCGGGCGCTGGAGAAGCGGGAGCTGGCGGTGCGGGGCCGCTCGCTGGCCGAGGACAACGAGCTGCTCCGCGAGCAGCTAGAGCGCCGCGCTCGGCTGGGCGACATGGTGGGTCGCAGCGCCGCCATGCAGGCCGTGTTCGAGCTCGTCGACAAGGTGGCCGTGGCGCGGACCACGGTCCTCATCACCGGGGAGAGCGGGGTGGGCAAGGAGCTGGTCGCCCGCGCCGTGCACGCGAAGAGCCCGCGCGCGCAGCAGCCCTTCGTCCCGGTGAACTGCGGCGCGATTCCCGAGGGGTTGATCGAGAGCGAGCTCTTCGGCCACGTGAAGGGCTCCTTCACCGGCGCCCAGGCCGACAAGGAGGGCCTCTTCCAGACCGCCGAGGGCGGCACGCTGTTTCTCGACGAGATCGCCGAGCTGCCCACGCCGCTGCAAGTCAAGCTCTTGCGCGCCATCCAGGAGCGCCGGATCCGTCCGGTCGGCGCCACCGACGACGTGGAAGTCGACGTTCGCATGGTGGCGGCCACCAACCGCGACCTCCCTGCCGAGGTGCGCGCCGGCCGCTTCCGCGAGGACCTCTACTACCGCCTGAACGTCGTGCAGGTCCGCGTCCCACCCCTGCGCGACCGCCGGGAGGACATCCTGCTCCTCGCCGACCACTTCCTTCGCCGCTTCGGCGCCGAGCACCGGCGGCCCGAGCTGCGCCTGTCTCGCGAGGCGCGGCGGCGGCTCGACGAGTACGGATTCCCCGGCAACGTGCGCGAGCTGGAGAACCTGATCGAGCGCGCGGTGGCGCTCTCCAGCGGCGACGAGGTGACGCTGGACGCGCTGCCGGCGCCGCTGCGCGGGACGCCCTCGCTCGCCCTGGACGGTCCGCTCCCGCCCGGGTTCTCGCTGGAGGCCCACCTGACTGCCATCGAGCGCGAGCTGATCGAACGCGCGCTCGCCGAGTCGCGCAACGTGAAGAAGGATGCCGCGGCGAAGCTCGGCCTCACCTTCCGCCAGTTCCGCCACCGCTTGAAGAAGCTCTCCGGCGAGGAGAACGGCGGCGAGCCGGAGGCCGACGACCCCGAGTCTACTTGAGGTCGCGCCGGGAGAAGATCGACACGGCGATGAGAAGCAGCGCAGCGGCGTACGCCACGCCGTAGAGAGCCGCGGCCGGCGCCAGGCCGTGCGGGACGGGCAGCTCGTTTGCGGCCAGCGATTTGACGTTGAGCAGCTCCAGGTCGGGCAGCAGGCGATACGCGGCCCCGGTGAGCGCCTTCGCCAGCCCGCTGTGGCTGCGCTGCTGGAAGGACTTGAGGTCGCCCAGCAGGTGCCCGATGAGGAACAGGGAAAGGGAGAACGCGCTGGCCAGGATCGGCCTGGTGAAGCTGCCGAAGAGAAGGGCGGCGGCGGCCATCAGGGCCAGCTCGAGAAGGATGAGCAGCGCCGCGATCGCCGCCGAGGCGCTGATCCCGTAGCCCGCGAGCCGCAGGACGCCGGCCAGGACGCCCAGCATCAAGAGGACGCTCACCGCCAGCATCGCGCAGAGGCCGAGGAACCGCCCGAGCAGGAACGCGCCGCGGGTCACCGGCCGCGCCAGCGTGGGGAAGACCGTGCGCCGCTCGATTTCTCCGGCGACCAGGCCGACGCCGATCAGCACGGAGACCAGCACGCCCGAGATCTCGATGGCCGACAGGCCGATGTCCAGGATCACGCGGTCCCACTGGCCGATGGTGAGCTGGGCCACGAACATCGAGCTGGCGATGAGCAGCACGGCGAACAAGAGCAGATTGTGGAGCAGCTTGCTCCGGACCAGCTCGCGCACCGTGTTCCCGGCGATCAGCAACGACACTCGCAACGCCTCGATCATTGCACCTCCACGGCGGCCAGCGTGCCCCGCCGGCCGCGGATACGCAGGCGCGCCTTCGCGGTCGATCGGGCTTCGCCGATCTCGCCGAGCTGGTAGCGGCCGCCGTGCGGCTCGCTCGGCTCACCGGCAAGGTCGCCCGCCCTCACCAGCGCGGCGATCGACGGCGCGTGCTGGCCGGTGCGGGCCGCGTAGCGTGCCGCCGCCGCCTCGATCTCGCGCAAGTCGCGCTCCATGCGCAGGTCGAGGAGGCGCTCTTCCCATTCGCGCTGCGAAGACTCCTCGGTGGCCTGCTCCCCCATCGCAGTCGCGAGCTGCTCGGCGAAGGCGAGGTCGCCTCCCTCGGTCAGGTTGCGCGTCGCGAGCAGGCCGATCCAGGGGGGCGCACCCGGAAGCCGCGCGGCGGCGGCGAAGCTGCGGCCCGCCTCCTCGAACCGCGCGAGGAAGTAGGAGTCGATGAATCCGAGCGTGAAGGGGATGTGCCAGTCGTCGGGGCGCTCGCGCATGCCCTTGCCGAGCAACGCCGCCGCCTCGAGCACGTTGGTCACCTTGCCGTCGATCGTCTGCCGCGGCATGGAGTTGCCCGCGAACCGGTACGCGCCGGCGAACTGCGGATCGAGATCGGTCGCGTAGGTCAGCAGCCGGTTCATGGCGCGGTCGTCGTGCAAGCCCTGCCGGACGGTGAGCATCTTGGAGCCGCGGCCGCCGTGGACCTGGATCGCCTGCAGGAACATCAGGTCGGAGACGACCGACCGGAGGCCGAACGAGAAGGGCCGGACGACCTCGGCCGGAAAAGCAGGGATGTCGAAGGAGGCATCGACCGCCGCCGGCAGGATGCGCTCCGCGCGCGAGCGCAGCAGGGCGGAGGAGGCAGCAAGGACGAAGAGCAAAAGGAGCGGCGCAAGAGCGCGGACCCGAGGGGTTACGTTCACTTGTGCATCACCATCGCGCGTCATGGCTCGTTCCGAAGAAAAAAGCGGAGGGGCG
>DATFUN010000306.1:0-9492 GCA_035260805.1 Myxococcales bacterium
CTGGGGCCGCGGTGCACCACCCGGCCGCGTTCCAGCACCAGCGCGTCCGACGTGAGCCCCAGCGCCAGCCGGGCGTGCTGCTCGACCAGGATGAGCGCCATCCGGGTCTGGCCGACCATGCGGCGGATGAGGGAGGCCAGCTCCTGCACCACGACCGGAGCCAGGCCTTCCATCGGTTCGTCGAGGAGCAGCAGGGTGGGGTTCACCATCAGGGCGCGGCCGATGGCGAGCATCTGCTGCTCGCCGCCGGAGAGCTGGTTGCCGAGGTGGTCGCCGCGCTGCGCCAGGCGGGGGAACAATTGGTAGACGCGTTGCAGCGTCCATTCGCCGGGACGCGCCACCACCTCGAGGTGCTCCTCCACCGTGAGCGAGGGGAAGACGCAGCGCTCCTGGGGCACCCAGCCGAGGCCGGCCTGCGCGCGCAGATGCGTGGGGACGATCGTCAGATCGGTGCCGCGCCACGAAACTCTCCCCCTGCGGAGCCGGGTGATCCCCATCAACGTGAGCAGCAGCGTCGTCTTCCCCATTCCGTTGCGTCCCAGGAGCGCCAGGCTGCCACCCTCCTCGAGCGTGAAGGAGACGTCCTCCAGCACGACCGAGTCGCCGTACCCCGCGACCACGCCATCCACGACCAGGAGGTCAGCCATGGCCGCCCTCTCCGAGATAGACCTCGCGCACGCGCGCGTCCGCCGCGATCTCCTGCGGCGTGCCCTCCACCAGGATGGACCCCTCGACCAGCACCGTGATCCGCTCGGCGAAGCGGAAGACGAGGTTCATGTCGTGCTCGATGAAGAGGATGGTCACGTCCCGCGGCAGCGAGGCGAGCACGCCGAAGACCTCGGCGCTCTCGCTGACCGGGATGCCGGCGGCCGGCTCGTCCAGGAGGAGCACGCGAGGCCGGCTGGCGAGCGCGACCGCGATCTCCAGGAGCCGCTGCTTGCCGTACGGCAGGCTGCGGGTCGGCACGTCGGCTTCCGCCTCGAGCTGGAGGTCGCGCACGACGCGGCGCGCCTCGTCGATCTCCGCCGCATGCCGGGCAACCGGCCGCCACCAGGACGCACCCAGACCCTTCCGCTCGCAGATCGCCAGCAGCACGGACTCGAGCACGGTGAGCCCGGGGAACAGGGTGGTGATCTGGAACGTGCGCGTCATGCCGCGCTTCACCCGCAGGTGCTGCGGCAGGTGGGTGATGCGGTCGCCGTCGAGGAACACGTTCCCCGCCTGGGGTGGCACCGTTCCGGTGAGGAGGTTGACCAGCGTCGTCTTGCCCGCGCCGTTCGGTCCGATCAGCGCGTGCCGTGCGCCGGCCTGCAGCGCAAACGAGACTTCCTTCACGGCCTGCAGGGCGCCCCAGCTCCGCGACAATCCTTCCGTGCGCAACACGGCGCTCACCGGGCGGCCCTGCCGAGGATCCGCTCGCGCGCCAAGCCGATCGCTCCGACCACCCCTCCGCGCGCGACGAACACCATGGCGACCAGGAGCAACCCGAGCCAGAACTGCCAGTAGACGGGGTTCATGCTGGAGAGCTGGTTCTGCGCGACCATGAAGAGCGCCGCGCCGATCAAACCGCCGTACAGCCACCCCGCCCCGCCGAGCACCAGCATGACGAGGAGATCCGCCGAGCGCGCAAAGCCGAGCACCTCCAGCCCGACGAATTGCGTCGTCTGCGCGAGGAGCGCGCCGGCGATCCCGGCGATCGCGCCCGACACGCTGTAGATCGCGATCAGGCGGCGGCGCACCGGCGAGCCGAGCGCCGGCATGCGGCGGGCTCCGTCGCGGATCCCGCGCAGCGAGAGCCCGAACGGCGACCGGACGATGCGGCGGCAGACGAGGAAGACCGCGAACAGGACCGCGAAACTGTAGACGTATGCGGTCCTTCCCGCCAGATCGAACGGGAACACGCCGAGCAGGTCGCGCACCGCCATGTCCGAGAGCCCGTCCACTCCACCGGTCACCCGAGCCGCCTGGTTGGCGGCCTCGTAGAGCATCAGGCCGATGCCGAGGGTCACCATGAGCCGCGTCAGGTCGCCCCCGCGCACGGCGATGAAGCTCGTCGCCCAGGCGATCGCCGCTCCGGCGACTGCCGCGGCGGCGAGTCCGCTCAGCGGCTCGCCCCAGCCGTGCCGCGCCAGAAGGCCTGCGGTGTAGGCGCCGGCGCCGAACATCGCCGCGTGCCCGAGCGAGACGATGCCGGCGTAGCCGAGGATCAGGTCCAGCGAGAGCGCGAACAGGCCCGTGATGAGCACCTGGGATCCGAGCACCAGGTGCCCCGGGAAGACGAACGGCGCGGCGGCCAGCGCGACCCAGAAGGCGACCTCGGCCGGATGCCACCGGGCGTCCGGCAGGCGCACGGCGGCGAAGCCGCTCATCGCGCGCCCCGCCGCAGCCCGCCCGGGAAGAGCAGCAGCAGCACCACCATCAGCGCGTAGATGACGAAGGCGCCTGCCGCAGGCACGTAGTACTTGCCCGACACGTCGAACAGCCCGAGCAGCAGGGAGGCGGCCAGCGTGCCGGCGATCGATCCCGCCCCGCCGACCACGACGACGAGCAGGAAGTACACCAGGTACTTGAGCGGGAAGGTCGGGTCGAGCCCGAGGACGTCGATCGCCAGCGCGCCGCCCAGACCGGCAAGCCCCGATCCGAGCGCGAAGGTGACGCTGAAGACCCGCGTGACGTCGATGCCCAACCCGGCCGAGGCCTGGGCGTCGTCGACCGACGCGCGGAGCCGCGCGCCGAACCGCGTCCTGCGCACGAGCAGCACCAGCGCGGCCGTGATGGTCGCAACGAGCGCGACCAAAAAGAGCCGATAAATCCCCAGGTCGACGCCCAGGACCCGCACCTGGCCCAGGAGAAACCCCGGCAGATGCATCGGCTGCTGCCCCGAGCCCCACACGTAGGTCGCGCCGGCGACGGACATCAGCGTCAAGCCGAGCGAGAACAGCACCTGGTCGAGCGGTCCGCGCCGGTACAGCCGCCGGTAGAGCGCCCGCTCGAGCACGGCGCCCGCGGCCGCCGCCGCGAGGAAGGCCAGCGGCAGCGTCGCCAGGAACGGCACGCCGAGGCGCGCCATCCCCACCACGCAGACGTACCCTCCCAGCATCGCGAACGCGCCGTGCGCCAGGTTGATGAACCTCATCAGGCCCATGGTGACCGACAGGCCGATGCTCATCAGGAAGAGCAGGCTTCCGTAGGCGACGCCGTCGAAGAGCACGCCGGGCAGGCTGGTGAACATCAGGGAGCCGTCTTGCCCGGATCCTTCACGTTGGGGAACTTGTCGAACTCCACATTGTAGAGCCCGCCTTGGAGCCGCTCGACGCGGCGCACGTACACCGATTGCACGATGTCCCGCGTCTCCGGGTCGATGTAGATCGTGCCGCGGGGGCTCTCCAGCCGCAGGCCCTTGATCACCTGCATCGCACGGTCCGCATCCATCTTCCCGTCCAGCGACTTCACTACCTGGTAGATGGCGGCCATTCCGTCGTACCCCGCGACCGCCATGAAGTTGGGGCGCGTTCCCTCGCCGTTCGCCTCCGCGTACGCCTTGCGGAAGGCCGCGTTCTCCTTCGAGTCGTGCGCGGCCGAGTAGTGATGGGTGGTGATGATGCCGATCGTGGCGTCCCCCATCGCTTCCAACACGTCGTCGTCGACCACGTCGCCCGGCCCGATCAGCTTGATGCCGGCCTTCTGCAGACCGCGCTCGGTGAACGCCTTCACGAAGGCGATGCCCTGCTCTCCGGCGGGAACGAAGATGAACACCGCATCGGGCTTGGCGTCCTTGGCCCGCTGCACGAACGGGGCGAAGTCCGGGTTCCGCAGCGGCACGCGCACCGACCCGACCACCTGGCCGCCGTGCGACGAGAAGGCCTTGAGGAAGGCGGTCTCCGCGTCGATCCCGGGCGCGTAGTCGGAGACGATGGTGAATACCTTCTTGATGGCGTTCTTCGCGCTCCACAGCGCGATGGGCTCGGTGACCTGCGGGAGCGTCATCGAGAAGCGCGCGATGTACGGCGACTTGGTGGTGATGACCGAGGAAGCCGCGTTCATGATGATCATCGGCGTCTTCGCCTGCGTGGCGAGCGGCGCCACGGCCAGCGCGTTCGGCGTCAGGCCGAAGCCGGCGATGAAGTCCACCTTGTCGTGCGTGATCAGGTCCTGCGCGAGGCGCTTGGCGATCTCGGGCGAAGGCCCGGTGGTGTCCTTCAGCACCAGCTCCACCTTCTTGCCGGCCACGGTGTCGCCGTGCTGCTTCATGTACGCCTTGATCCCGTTCTGGATCTGCTTGCCGTATCCGGCGAAAGGTCCGGAGAACTCCGCGACCAGGCCCACCTTGATGGTGCCCTCGGCGCGCGCGGGCGCGGCGAAGAGCAATGCCGCTCCGGCGATGACCGCGGCAGTCGCATTGACCAGGTTCATGCTCGGCCTCGCAGTCGCCGCCGTTCGGGCGGCGGTGTGTGTTTAGAAATCGAAGAAAGCAGTCTCGCCTTTGCCCTGCAGGACGACGTCGAACCGGTATGCCGCCGCGGCGTCCTGCCGGAGCGCCAGCAGCGTACGGCGCGCCGCCGGATCGGCGATCCCGCTCAGCACAGGGTCGCGGTCGTTCGACGGCTCGTCGGCGAAGTAGATCCGGGTGACCAGCTGCTTGAGCAATCCGCGCGCGAAGACGGTCAGGTTGACGTGCGGGGCCTGCAGCGCGCCGCCCCGCCCCGGCACGCGCCCCGGGCGGACGGTCACGAAGCGGTACCGGCCCCCCTCGTCGCTCATCGCCCTCCCGAATCCGTGGAAACCGGGATCCGCCGGCCTCCCGTCCTCGGGATGGTCGTAGCGGCCATCGGCGTCGGCCTGCCAGATCTCCAGGACGGCATCGTCGACCGGCGCGCCGTCGCCGTCGAGCACGCGGCCTTCGATCGCGATCTTCTCCCCGCGCGGGCCGTCCCGGGTGAGGTCGCTCCACTCCGGCCGGTCGAGGCCCAGGCGGAAGAAGGGGCCCACCGTCTGCGAGGGGGTCGCGCCATCGCTGCTCATCGGCGGCCCTCGAACGGCGTCGACTCCCGGCCGCGCAGCACCACGTCGAAGCGGTACCCGAGCGCGTACTCGGCCTGGCTCAGGGCCGGGTCGTACGCCGAGACGAGCCGCCGGCGCGCGGCCTCGTCGGGCACGCTGTTGTAGATGGGATCCAGGGCCAGCAGCGGATCGCCTGGGAAGTACATCTGCGTGACCAGCCGGGTGGCGAATGCAGGGCCGAACACCGAGAAATGGATGTGCGCCGGGCGCCACGCGTTGTACGTGTTCCGCCAGGGATACGCGCCCGGCAGGATGGTGAGGAACCTGTATTCGCCCTGGTCGTTCGTGATCGCCCGGCCCACCCCGGTGAAGTTCGGATCGAGCGGAGCGTCGTGCTGGTCCTTCCCGTGCAGGTATCTCCCCGCGGCGTTGCATTGCCACAGCTCGACCAGGGTGCTCCGCACCGGCCGCCCGCCCTCCTCGATGAGCTTGCCCGCCACGATGATGCGCTGCCCCAGCGCCTCGCCCTTCGCTGGCCGGGTCAGATCGACCAGCTCGGATTCCGCCCGGAAGCGCGGCCCGGTGATCTCGGAGAGCGTCTGCTCGAGCGGCAAGAGCGCGCGCGACGGGGCGCGCTTGAGCGTGCTGCCGTACTCGCGATGGAGGTAGGGCGGCTGCGCCCCGGGAGGCGGGCGCGGGTAGGCTTCGCGGCTCATGGCTTCTCGCCGTCCTCCTCGAGCTCCTCGTACGCCTTCCGCGCGTGCCGGAACGCGGCGTTCGCCGCGGGGATGCCGGCGTAGACCGCGACCTGCAGCAGGATCTCCTTCACCTCGTCCTGCGACACACCCGTGTTGGGCGTGGCCCGGACGTGCAGCTCCAGCTCCTCGTGCCGTCCTAGTGCCGCGAGCATCGCGATGGTCAGCATGCTGCGCGTCTTGCGGGGAAGGCCGGGCCGGCTCCACACCGCCCCCCAGCCGAACTCGGTCAGGAGGGTCTGGAACTCTTCGGTGAACGGGGTCGCGGACCCCAGGGCGGACTCGACGTGCGCCCGGCCCAGGACTTCCTTGCGGACCTCGAGGCCGCGCTCGAACAGCTCCGGTGTCTTCGCCATCTTCAGTCCTCCGCTACGCGCCTCGGGCCCCGAGGAACTCCAGCACCGCCGCGGTGAACCCCTCCGCCGCCTCGACGTTCGACAGGTGCGCGGCCGGAAGCTCTACCACCTTGGCGCCGCGGATCCGTTCCGCGATCTGGCGGCCGTGCTCGGGCGGCGTCGCAGGGTCGCTCTTCCCCACCACCACCTGCGTGGGCGCGCGGATGGCCTGGATGCTCTCCCGCTGGTCCATGTCGCGGATCGCCGCACAGCATGCCGCGTATCCGTCCGCCGGCGTGGCCAGCAGCATGCGCCTCACCTTCTCCACCGCTTCGGGCGCGCGGGCGCGGAACTCCGCGGTGAGCCAGCGCTCGAGCACCTGCGGCACGACCGCCTGCATGCCGGACGCGCGCACCGCCTCGATTCGCGCCTTCCACAGCTCGGGCGGTCCCAGGTACGCCGACGTATTGCAGAGGACGAGCCGCTCGACGCGATCGGGAGCGTTGGTCGCGAGCCACATCCCGACCATGCCGCCCTTCGACAGACCGCAGAAGTGCACGCGCGAAAGGCCGAGAGCGTCGAGGAGCGCGAGCAGGTCGCGGCCCAGATCCTCGATGCGATACGGCCCCGGGGGGACGGCGGACTGGCCGTGGCCGCGGCTGTCGTAGCGCAGCACGCGATAGCGCTCCGCGAACGCCGGCACCTGCGCATCCCACATGCCGAGGTGGGTGCCGAGCGAGTTGGACAGGACCAGCACCGGCTTCTCCGGACTGCCGTCGAACCGGTGGAAGATCCGGGTTCCGCCTGCGTCGACGAGCGGCATCTAGGTCGCCTCCCGGCGGCGGCGCCTCTCGGCCAGCACGCGGTCCACGAAGGCTGCCGATTGCCCCAGCCAGTTCCGCGGATCGAAGACCGCGGCAAGCTCGTTCGCGGACAGGTGCTTGGCGGCCGCGGGGTCCTCCGCCAGCACCTCGCGCAGCGGCCTGCCGCTCTCCGCGGCGCGCCGGCTGGCGCGCTCGACGATCTGGTGCGCCTGCGACCGCCCCACCCGCGCGGCCAGCGCCATCGACGCCGCTTCGGCGAGGATCCGCCCGCGCGTCGCCTCGAGATTCGCGCGCATCCGCGCCGGATCGACCTCCATCCCCTCCATCGTCTCCACCGTCTGGCGCAACGCGCCCGCGGCGAGCACGCACAGCTCGGGCAGGGTCTCCCACTCGGCCTGCCACCCGCCCAGCCCGCGCTCGTGCTCCTGCACCATGGCCGAGAGCAGCGTCGCGACCAGTCCGGGCGCGCGCGCGGCCGCGGCGAGCGCGACAGCGGCGCCCACCGGGTTCCGCTTCTGCGGCATGGTCGACGAGCCGCCCCGACCTTCCGCGGCCGGCTCGAAGGCCTCGCCCACCTCGGTCTGCATCAGGAGCGACACGTCGCGCGCGATCTTGCCCAGCGTGCCGGTCAGGACGCCCAGGAAGGTAGCGAGCTCGGCGATGCGGTCGCGCTCGGCGTGCCACGGCATGGCCGGCACGGGCAGGCCCAGCTCCGACCCCAGCGCGTCGGCGACCTCGAGTCCCTTCGCCCCGAGCGCGGCAAGCGTGCCCGCCGCGCCTCCGAGCTGCAGCACCAGCGCGCGCGCGAGGATCTCCTCGAGCCTCGCCGCGTGGCGCTCGACCGCATCGAGCCAACCGGCCAGCTTGACGCCCAGCGTGATCGGAGCGGCGTGCTGCAGCCATGTCCGGCCGGCGAGGAGGGTCGCCTTGTGCTCTTCGGCGCGGCCGGCGAGCGCCGCGGAGAGGCGATCCAGGTCTTCGCGCAGCACCGCGGCGTAGTGCCGGAGCTGGAGGACGAGCCCGGTGTCCATCGCATCCTGGCTGGTCGCGCCCCAGTGGACGTACCGCGCAGCCGCCGCGTCTCCTTCTGCCACCAGCGAGGTGAGCGCCGCGATCAGCGGGATCGCGGGATTGCCCGCCTTCGCGGTCCCCTCGGCCAGGGCTGCGACATCGAACAGCTCCGCACGGCAGCGACGGGCGATCGCGTCGGCGGCGGCCGACGGGATCACGCCCGAGCGCGCCTCGGCCCGGGCCAGCGCCGCTTCGAAGTCGAGCATGCCCTGCAGCCGGGCGCGATCGCCGAACGCGGCCGACGCTTCCGGGGACCCGAACAGGCGCGCGAGCAGCTCAGGCATCCTTCAGGTCCCTCGGCCGTCCTCGCTGGACCGTACGCGGAAGCCGCGCTCGGCGTCAAACAGACTCAGTCGCCGCCGATAGGGCGGCGCTGCGCTCTTCACACCGCGGCGGCCATGGCCCGAATTCAGGCCATGGGAAGGCCGACGTAGTTCTCCGCCAGCGAGACCGCCGCGGCGCGCGAGCTGACCACGTACTCCAGCTCCGCGAGCTGCAGCCGGTTGGTGAACGCATCGCTCTTCTCGTCGAGGTGGGTCACCGCCGTCATCCAGCGCGAGAACCGCTCGGCGAGCCACACCCGCCGCAGGCAGGTGGGCGAGTACCGGTCGAGGAGGTCGGTGCGACCCGAGGCGAAGAACGCCGCCAGCGCCCGGGAGAGCACGCGCACGTCGGCGACGGCGAGGTTCATGCCTTTCGCCCCGGTGGGAGGCACGATGTGCGCCGCATCGCCGGCGAGGAACAGCCTGCCGTGCCGCATGGGATCGACGACGAAGCTGCGCATCGCCACGATGCCCTTCTGGACGATGGGGCCCTCCGCCAGGCGGAACCCGTCCCCGCCGGACAGCCGGGCGCGGAACTCTTCCCAGATGCGCTCGTCGGACCAGCTGTCCTCGTCGTCGCGCGGATCGCACTGGAAGTAGAGCCGCTGCAGCTCCGGCGAGCGGGTGCTGACCAGCGCGAACCCGCGCTCGTGCCGCGTGTAGATCAGCTCCTCGGTGGAGCGCGGGGCCTCGGCCAGGATCCCGAACCAGCCGAACGGATACACGTGCTGGTAGTCGGTCCGCAGGTCCCGCGGGATCGCGGAGCGGCAGACGCCGTGGAAGCCGTCGCACCCGGCGACGAAGTCGCAGGCGATCTCGCGCTCCCCGCCTGCGTGGCGGAAGCGGATCTTCGGGGCGCGCGTCTCCAGGTCGTGCAAGGTGACGTCCGACACTTCGAACAGCAGCGCCGCGCCGGCGGCCGCGCGCGCCGCGACCAGGTCCTTGATCACCTCGTGTTGCGCGTACAGCGTGATGGCCTTCCCGCCCGTCAGCTCGTGCAGGTCGAGGTGGTGCGTCGCGCCGCCGAAGCGCAGGTTGATGCCCCGGTGGACGGAGCCCTCGCGCCGCATCCGCTCGCCCAGGCCCACCTCGGTGAGCAGATCCACCGTGCCCTGCTCGAGCACGCCCGCGCGGATCGTCGATTCGATCTCCGCGCGGCTGCGCGCCTCGATCACCACCGACT
>DATFUN010000307.1:0-5009 GCA_035260805.1 Myxococcales bacterium
CCCCGCGAGCTGTTGGTGCTGCTCGGCGGTGAGCCCGGGCAGGGCGTTCGCGCGGTCGATCAGACGGCCCGCCTCGGCGATCGACTTCTCCTCGCCCTTCTGCGCGCCGGCGCGCGCCCAGGGGACCACCAGGTCGAAGAGCGCCCGATCGAGCGCGGTCTGGTCGTCGAACTCCTGCTCGGAAACCTTGGCGCCCTGCGGAATCGGGATCGGCCCGTACACCTTGCCCAGATGCGGGTCGTCGGCCGCGATGTTCGCCATCCCGAGCGGAAAGAAGCGCCCTTTCGCGATGACCAGGACCGACTCGTCCGGCCGCCAGGAAAAGCGGCGCAGGTTGCGCTCCGAGGCGAGCCACCACACCGCGGCGAGCAGGCCGAGCACCAAGAGCCAGAGGACCAGCCTGGAAAGGCCGCCGCCCCGCCGGGCCGTCTGCGTCTGCGCATCCGCCATCGCGCTCAGGCCTTCCTGGTCGCGCCGATGAACGGCAAGTTGCGGAACTTCTCGCCGGAATCGAGCCCGTAGCCCACCACGAACAGGTCGGGGACGGTGAACCCCAGGTACTGGATGGGGATGCGCGTGCGCAGGCGCGAGGGCTTCTGCAGGAGCGCGCAGATCTTCACCGATGCGGGCCTCCGGGTGGAGAAGTTGTCGAGCAGGTACCGCATCGTCAAGCCGGTATCGACGATGTCCTCCACGATGATCACGTGCTTGCCCTCGATGGGGCGGGTCAGGTCGGAGGTGATCTTCACCACGCCCGAGCTCTCGGTCTCCTCTCCGTAGCTGGAGAGGCCGATGAAATCGACCGAGAGCGGCAGGTCGATCTGGCGGGCCAGATCGCTGACGAACATGAAGGCGCCTTTCAGCACGCCCACCAGGACCAGCTCCTTGCCGCGGTGGTCCCGCTCGATCTCCGCGGCCAGCTCGCGGACGCGGCCCGCGATCTGCTGCTGCGTGTACAGGACCTCGAGCTCGTCGCCCAGCTTCATCGCCATCTCCTCGCGGCTCACACGTAAGCGTTGTTCATCAGCTCGCCGAATCCGCCGCCGCCCGGCACGATGTACTGCCGGTCGTCCAGGCCCCGTTCCCGCTCCCAGAACGTGCCGGGAACGGTGTCGAAGACCTCGGGCGGCGAGAGCCCGCGGTCCAGGCGCAGCGCGTAGATCACGGTCCCCGGGTGCTGGGAGGTCACCCGCTTCACGTACTCGGGAGTGACGATCAGGTGGGCCGCGATCGTCTTGCGCGGCGTGCCCACCACCTGCGCCTTGTAGGCATCGAGCGCGGTGCACATCGAACCGCCGGTGGCGCCCATCGGATCGGGGAAGAGCAGGATGGCGTCGTCCACGTCGCCGCCGATCTTGCTGCCCGAGATGCGCGCGCCGATCACCTTCGATGCCTCGTCCAGCACCCGGGCCATCACGAAGTGATCCTGCCGGACCAGCCGCGGGTCGAGCAGCGCGTTCAAGAAGTCGTAGGTGATCTGCGAGGGCAAGGTGCCGGCGCGCGCGATGTTCACCGTGACTACCCGCACCTCGGGGTCCAGGGTCTCCCCGTGGAACACGCCCTGCGGAGTGTGGTCGATCATCCGCGTGGGAGTCGCGGTGGCCCGCCGCGGGAACTCGGCGTTCACGATGACCCGGAGCAGGTCGCGGTACAGCTCGCCTACCAGGCGGTTGATGTCGGGCTGGCTGGTTCCCTTCGCGCACAGCCGGGCCAGCTGGGTGAGCGCGAGCGGCTCCGCCAGGACGTGCACCGAGGGGCCGTACCGGTGCGGCATCTCCGGCGCGCGGTAGGGGATCTCGTCGTACGCGTGGTCGCGCATGAGAAGCCTCCTCAGGTCCCCTGCGCCCCGGCGCCCTTCACGAAGGAGAACAGCTCCTGCTCGGGCGGCGCGGTGGCCGGGCGCGGCTCGGGCGAGAAGCATTTCCGGCAGCGCGGCTCGTACGACTCGGCCGCGCCGACGACCACCCGGTCCTCGGCGGGGATGATGCGCTGCGATCGTCCCGCGGGCGCCCCGCAGACCACGCAAATGGCCAGCTCCTTGGTGACGTACTCCGCCTCGGCCAGCAGCTGCGGCATCGGCTCGAACGGGGCGCCGCGATAGTCCTGGTCGAGCCCGGCGACGATCACCCGCAACCCCCGGTCGACCAGGGCCCGGCACACTTCCAGGGCCTGCGGGCCGAGGAACTGCACTTCGTCGATGCCCACCACCTCCGCGGCGGGATCGAGCTGCTCGAGGATCTGACCGGCGGTGTCCACGACCTTGGAGACCACCCGCCATTGCGAGTGGCTCACCACCGCGTCCGGGTCATAGCGCGAGTCCACCCGCGGCTTGAAGACCTGCACCTTGCGCCGGGCGATCACCGCCCGCGTCACGCGGCGGATCAACTCCTCCGTCTTCCCGGAGAACATCGGGCCGCAGATGACCTCCAGGGTGCCCATCAGCGGGGAGACCTCCTCTCGGCGCCGCCGGTCGTCGCCGGGGTGCGGCCGCGGCGGAAGCGGAGGGACAAGGTTGCGTCCACCCCTTCCGGCGCGGGCTGCGCCACGAGCAGCGCGTCGCGCAGCGCGGCCATCCGGTCGGCCATCATGCGCGCGCCGGCGCCCACCGCGCCGCCCTCGCCCTCCGCGGCTGCTTGCAGGGAGCGGAGCAGGCCCTGCACGTCGAACCAGCCGATCTGATCGCGGGGAGAATCGAATCCGGCGATGCCCGCCTCCTTGATCTGGTCGCTCAAGGTCCGCGCTCCGCGCTGGGGCGCGAGCGCGAGCCCGATGGGGCCGAACCTCGCCGGCCGGGGCGGGGGCGGCGCCTTGCGACGCCCCTTTCGCGGCTTCGGATCGGGCTGTGGCTCCTGTTCGTCCTCGGGCAGCCCCCCGATGGCGAAGTAGAAGTAGCCGTCCTTCACCGCGGCCATCGCGGCGCCGCCACCGAGCTTCCAGAGCGTGGTGCCGCCGATCTTCACCCGCTGGCCCGGGGCCACCTTGCGATCGATCGCCTGCTGCAGCGCGCCCGCACGCTCCGGAGCGAGCTCCGCCGCGGCCAGGAAACCGGAGCGATCGAAGGCGCTCACTTCCTCGCCCAGGACCGCCTCGAGCAGGGCGGCGGCGTCGAGATAGAGCGCGATGCCGACGTTGCCGGTGAAGGCGGGCAAGAGGTCCTTCTCCAGATCGAGCCCCGTCAGCTCCTGGGCGCGCTCGCGCGCGCGATCCGCGTCCGCCTGGCTCGCCTTGAGCAGCTCGCGAAAGAGCGCATCCGGCCGGCCCGAGATCTTCACGTACGCGGCGGGGCCGGCGGGGAGCCGCGCGGCGATGTCGGGCGGCGGCTTCAGCGGCGTGAACGTCTTCTGCAGCTCCTCGCCGGAAAGCCTGCGCGGCTGCGCGAACAGCTTGACCTGGAGAGCTTCCGGACCGTCGAGCAGCGAGAACGCGGCGAGCCCCAGGTGCGAGGCGAATCTGCCCTGCCCGTTCTTCTCGGAAGGGCGCGAGAAGAACACCGCGTCGCTTTGTCCGACGTGCTGCAGGGCGAGCTGCCAGGCCGGCTCCGCGGCCAGCCCGCCCGAGGGCTGCAGCGCAATCACCCCGCGCAGGGCGAGCGTCGGATCGGTAAGCCCCGGCAGGCGCAGGTACAGGTACCCGTACCGGAGCACCACCGCCACCTGCTCGCCGCCGCGGCCCGCGCCGAGGAGCATCGGCACGCCGCCCTGCGTCTGCGTGTCGGTGAGCTGGAACGGACCGCCCGCGAAGCGCCCCTCCGAGGCGCGCGAGAGCAGCCGCTTCACCGCCGCGAGCGCCTTGCCGTCGTCGCTGGTCCCGACCGCGGCGACCAGGGCCTCGGGATCCTGGGGAACGGTGAACAGCGCCAATCCCTCGTCGGGATCGAAGCCGTTGTCCAGCGCGGCGCGAGGGTCCAGGGCGTCGAATCCGAGCGCATCGGAGAGCCCGGCCGCGATCTCGTCGAACGCGTCGGTGAGCGCGAGCTTCGCAGCCGTCGCCCGATGCACGCCGACCCGGTCCCAGGGCCGCTCCTGCACCCACGCAGCGCGCACGTCGGAGGGCACCGCCGCGGGGACGGGACGGCGCAGCACGGTCACCTTCACGGTGGCGCTCTGCTTCTGCCCATCCGAGCCGATGACGGTCTCGGTCACGCGGTACACGCCCGCCCGCGGGAAGGGGTGCTCGACCCGGGCCCCCTCGGCCGGAGGAGTGCCGTCCCCGAAGTCCCAGACGATGCGCGTACCCTTGGGCAGGTCCTGCGCGGACCCGAAGACGACCGGCACTCCCGAGGCGACCGTCCGATCCTCTCCTGGCGCGGGAGCCACGTGGCGCGCGCAGGCGGCGCAGGCGAGCAACGCCGCGCAGGCGACTCGGGTCGGCATGGCGCTCCCATCTACCACAGCGCCCGAACGGCCGGAGCAGGAAGCGGGGCCGCTGACCGTGATCTCTTGGGGGGTCGAGAGGGGAGCGAGCCCTCATGATCCGTCACTTCCAGGCCTCGTTTGGGCGAGTCAAGTCCGAGGTTCCTGTGATTCTGTTCTCCACATCCGGGGACAAGCGACGCTGGTCGCCGTGGCTTTTCAGGGTGGGTCTCGATCGCAGTCCGGCGACAAGCTCAACCTGTGTCCGGGGCTCGCGACGCCGTCCACTCCGATCAGCGCGGCAGGCGGTGCGGCCGTCAGGCGCCAGGCTGGCTACAAGACCCTAACGCACTGCGTCCCGCCCCCCGGGGCGGATCAGACTCGTGCGGACGGTGGACCCATCGGACAACTTACGTATACGCGTCGTTTGCGGTTGACAAGTATTCGCCACGTCCCTTCCGAGGCCACGCCCTACTCGGGCGAACGGTTAGAACCACATGAGCACGTTCGCGTTCGCTCCGCCGAAGCGGGCGTTGCGGACTTCCCACGACAAGAGCGCGCGCAGCGAGACGGGGCCCAGGGACAGGTCGCAGGAGCCGTAGAGAACGTCCTGGTAGGGAGCGGCGTCCCGGTCCGATCCGCCGCCGGTCTGGCGCA
>DATFUN010000308.1:0-3810 GCA_035260805.1 Myxococcales bacterium
CTCCCGAACGATGTCATTCCGTGCTCGGCCTGAACAAAGGAAGCCGAGCTCCGGCGGTGCGTCTCAATCCAGCACCCGCCGTCTCTAAACTGACACCAATCCGCTGCAAGGTGTTCGCCGAATCTGTCAGAGCAATTGCACCAGCGCCGACTGATCCAGCTCGAGGCGCGCTCCGTCCAGCGCTTCCATGGCGGCGTCGTGTACCCGCGCCTCCTCCTGCAGGATCTTCTCCCGCTGGGACGGGCTCGCCTTGCCCTGCGAAAGCCAGCGCGAGAGCCGCTTGAGCGACGAGTCGCGCTCCGCCGCTGCGCTCTCCTTGGCCTGCGCGACCAGCCGGGCCAGCCGGCGGCGCGCCTCCGCTTCCGCCGCCTCGAGGCCCTGCTCCACCGCCGCCACGAACGGGGCCGGCGGACCGCCCTCCGGCGCGGGCACTGCCTCGATGTTCCGCGCCGAGTCGAGGTGGGCGGCCAGCTCGTCGGAGACCTGCGCCCCGCCGCGACCGTCCAGGCGCGCCACCACCCGGATCAGCGCGTCGTCGAGGTGCCGCGCCGCGCGGCGCGAGGGCACCTTCGCGCCCTGCGCGAGGTCGGCGGGCTCGGGCAGCGTGACCAGGAAGCGCGCATCGAGGGCCGCCCCGGAGTAGCCGCGCACGCGCGCCCGGTACACCGTCGCGCGGCCCAGCTCGCCGTCGCGTACCCAGCCGAACAGCGCCTCGACCAGCGGGTGGCCCGTTGCGAACGAATCGCGCTCCTCGTGAGCAACGGCCACGGCGCGCCGGAACGAACCGAGCACGACCCGGTCGCGCGACAGGTCGAATCCGGCGAGGGCGTCCACCTTCAGCTCGGGGCCGACGTGGAACGACACCTCGCCCGGAAGGACGTCGACCTCCACGTCCACCGCCAGCCCGATCCGCTTGGCGGCCTCGATGGTCACCACCTCCAGGCGCCGCTCGAGATGGTCGGCGACGACGGCCAGCGCCACGTCGGGCTCGTTGGCCGGCAGGATGAGGACGCCCAGCCTCTGCGCGCCTCGCCGCGCCAGCGCGCCGACCGCGTCCAGGTCGCAGCTCCGTCGGTCGAGGAGCGGGTCGACCGCGCGCATCACCTCCGCGCGCGCCGCGGCCACGCGCTCCGCGAGCAGACCCAGCGTCCGCTCCCACACCTTCTCGTCGTCGGCGGCCCGTGCGCCCAGCGCGGTCAGCTCCGACTCGACGGACTCGAGCACGTAGTCGAGGCCGCCCACGGGCTCGCGGAACACGCCGACCGCCTCGTCGAGCAAGTCGAGGACGCGGGCGGCTAGGGTCCCCTCGGGGCGGAACGCGAAGATGCGCACCTCGCGGGACTGGCCGATGCGATCGATCCGGCCGATGCGCTGCTCGATCGCAGCCGGGCTCCACGCGAGGTCGTAGTTCACCAGCACGTGGCAGTGCTGGAAATTGCGGCCTTCGCCGCCCAGCTCGGTGCAGAGCAGCACGCGGGGACCGTCCGGGTCGCGGAACCGGGCCACCAGCTTGTCGCGCTCGGCGGGGGAGAGATCCCCGGCGTACGCCAGAGCTTCGATCCCCTTGCGCTTCCCCTGCGGCCGCGCGAGCTGCAGCCGGAGGTACTCGATGGTCTCGCGGGCCTCGGCGAACACCAGCACCTTCTCGCCGGCCAGCTCGCCGTCGAGCAGCTCGCGGAACGCCTGCAGCTTGGAGTCGTTCTCGGCTGCCAGCGCCTGTGCGCGTGGCGCCAGTGCCCGGAGCGCCTTGTCCCCCGACGCGGACAGCGCGGCGGAGAGGGCCGGGGGCGAGCTTCCCAGGTGCCGGAGCAATCCGGAGAGGACCGCGCCGCCGGGGAGACGCCCGCGCGCGTGCGCCTCGGAAAGAGCCGCGCGCACGTCCCGCTCCAACTGGCGCTCCGCATCGGACGGCGCCACGGCGATCTTGGTGAGGAGCCGCGGCGTGAACCCGCCGACCACCGCGCGCCGGTTGCGGAGCAGGCGCGCCGACAGGCCGTAGCTCTCCGACAAATGCGCGAGCAGCTCGGTCCCGTGAAGCTTCTCCAGCTCCGGATCGTCAGGGAACAACCCGGCGATCCGCCGGGCCGCGCTGGAATCGCCGGCCAGGAGCGCGCGCACTTCGCCGGACAGGTCGCCCTGCCGCGCCAGCCGCGCGCGAAGCTCGTCTTCGCTGGCCGGAGGCGCGGGATCCACCAGCCGGAGGAGCGCGTGGTACTCGCCCGGGTCGAGCTGCAGCGGCGTCGCGGTGAGGAGCAACAGGCCCCAGCTCTTCCGCGACAGCGCATTGGCGACCTCGTACGCGCGCGCTCCGCGCAGGTGGTGCGCCTCGTCGAAGACGACCAGGTCCCAGCCGGCCTCCGCCGCCTCTTCCGCTTCCTTCCCCGCGCGCGAGAGCCACTCCAGCGAGGTGACCACCAGGTTGTGCCGCGCCCAAGGCGAGCCGGGCGCTTCCGGATCGGCCTCCTCCTGGCGCGCGTCGCGGGCCCGGTCGGGGTCCATCAGCGTGAAGAGCAGGTTGAACTTGTGGAACAGCTCGGCCAGCCACTGCACCGTCAGGTGCGAGGGGGCCACCACCAGGCAGCGCCGCACCAGGCCGGCGTGGAGCAGCGCCGAGAGAACCAGGCCGGCCTCGATCGTCTTCCCGAGCCCCACCTCGTCGGCCAGGACGAACCGTGGCTGCGCGGCCGAGAGCACGTGGTGCGCCACCGACACCTGGTGCGGCTTGACGTACACCCGGCTGGCGAACAACGCCCCCAGCGCGTCGGCCCGCCGCTCCAGGTCGAGGCGCACCGCCTCGGCGCGCAGCTCGAAGTCCTCCGGTGCGCCCCAGCGGCCCGAGGCAAGCTGCTCGGCGGGCCCGGCGCGCGGCGGCACCGCGCGCAGATCGGCCTCGCTGCGTACCTGTGGCTTTTTGCCCGCGGTCTCCACCGTGTAGCGGTGCAAGTCCGCTGCGCCTCCCGGCAGGGGGCGCAGCACGCGCGCCGGGGTACCGTCCGCGAGCAAGACGGGGCTCCCCGGGGCGAAGCGGAAGCGCACCAGCTGCGGATCCCGCGAGGAGACGATCACCTCCCCCCGGCCAGGGAACTGCGCCGACAGCCGCGGTGCGTCGTCCGCCACCGCCGTCACGTGCCCGACTCCCCAACCCGGCTGCGCGCGGTGGAGGACCTTCATGCCCGGCCGGAAGTGCGCCACAGGCGGAGTCTTCTATACTGCCCCGGGATGGACGGCCACGTGGCGACTCCGCAGCTCACGTCCGGCCCGCCACCTGCCCGGTCCCGTCCGCGCGCGAAAGACCTCTTCCGCGCTGGCCTTTTCCTCGGAACCATCGGGTTCGGCGGCGGCCTGAGCGTGCTGGCCAACATCCAGGAATACGTGGTGACGAAGAAGCGCTGGCTGACCGACCGGGAGTTCACCAACACGGTCACCGTCGCCCAGATGCTCCCGGGCGGCGCCTCGGCCAACGCGCTCGCGTACATCGGCCTGCGCTTCGCCGGCTGGCGCGGAGCGCTGGCCTCCTATCTGGCCTTCGTGCTGCCCGGATTCGCCGCCGTGCTGGTGCTCGGCTGGGCGTACGTCCGATTCGGCACCACGCCCAACCTGGCCACCCTCCTGGGCGGCTTCAACGCGGCGGTGGTGGGGATCATCGCCAGCATCACGCTCAAGATGGTGCGCACCAGCGTCAGCCGGCTGTGGCAGATGGGAGTCGCCGCCGGGGCCCTGCTCTTCAGCGCGGTGGGCAACGCGCCTCCCGGCGAGATCGTCCTCGCCGCCATCGCCGCGGGGCTAGCGGTCGACCTGGGGACCAAGCGC
>DATFUN010000309.1:0-3869 GCA_035260805.1 Myxococcales bacterium
GGCGGTGGTGGCGGCGCAGACCCCACAGAAGGCCCCGGTTCCGGGATCGGGCGGGAGCGCGGCGAGCGCGAGTACCGCGCCCGCGGGCCCGCCCGATCTCACCGGCGAGTGGCTGCTGGACCCGAGCCGCAGCGATGCTCCGCCGACGCGCGGCAGCCAAGGCGGTGGCCGCGGCGGATCCGGCCGCGGGGGCGGTGGTGGCGGGATGGGCGGCGGGCGGCGCGGAATGGGCGGCGGCGGTGGAGGAGGCATGGGAGGTGGCGGCATGGGTGGCGGAGGATTCCGCGGCAGCTTCGGCGGGCGCCCTCGCGGCGGCCCGGGCGGAGCGGGCGGAGAGGGTGAGGCCGGTGCCGGCGGCGAGGCGCAGCGTCCGATGCGGCTGCCTCCGCGCATCCACGTCACCCAGACCGCGAAGATCGTGAGCGTCGAGGACTCGAGCGGCGCCGTGATCGAGGAGATCGCCACGGTTCCGGCCGCGGCCGACACCTTCGATCGCGCCCCGGGCGCGGTGCACGTGCTGGGCGAGTGGAGCGGCAAGGCGCTGGAACTCACCCACGAGGGCCCGAACGGCTCGAAGCGGGTCGAGACCTGGAGCCTCGGCAACAACGGTGCCACGCTGGTGTCCGAAGTGAAGATCGAAGGCGGCGAGATGCCCGCGCGCAGCTTCAAGCGCGTCTACCGGAGAGTGACCGAGCCATGAGCGAGCCCGCGAACGGAACGCCGGTGATCGCGGTGAAGGACCTGGAGCGCGACTACCGCATGGGGGACGAGACGGTGCGCGCGCTGGCCGGCGTCAGCTTCACCGTCGAGCGCGGCGAGTACGTCGCGATCATGGGGCCCTCGGGCTCCGGCAAGAGCACGCTGATGAACGTGCTCGGATGCCTCGACACGCCCTCCGGCGGCGAGTACTGGCTGGACGGCCAGCGCGTCTCGGGGCTCTCCGAACGCGAGCTGGCGCGGGTGCGCAACAGAGAGATCGGGTTCGTGTTCCAGACCTTCAACCTGCTGGCGCGCGCGACCACGCTGCGCAACGTCGAGCTGCCGCTCCTCTACGGCGGAGTGCCCGCCGAGGAGCGGCACCGCCGGGCCGCCTCGGCGCTCGAGCGCGTGGGGCTGGCCGACCGCCAGCACCACAAGCCGAACGAGCTGTCCGGCGGCCAGCGCCAGCGCGTCGCGGTGGCGCGCGCGCTGGTCACCGGGCCGGCCTTGTTGCTGGCCGACGAGCCGACCGGCAACCTGGACAGCCGGACCGGCGAGGACGTGATGCGCCTGTTCGAGGAGCTGAACGCCGAAGGGCATACCATCGTGGTGGTGACGCACGATCCGGACGTGGCCGCCCGGGCGGCGCGGACCATCGTCCTGCGCGACGGTCAGGTTGCCTCCGACCAGCGCACCCGCAACGGGGCCGAGGCGACGGGGAGGGCTTCATGACGCAAGGGCTCCACATGCGGATCCTGAGGTTCGGACGGACG
Source organism: Myxococcales bacterium (assembly GCA_035260805.1). GTDB lineage: Bacteria > Myxococcota > Myxococcia > Myxococcales > 40CM-4-68-19 > VBKO01. The sequence continues at coordinate 1,473 of DATFUN010000309.1, forward strand.
ACGCGGGCCTCGGTGGGGACGGCCCTGGCGTTGCTCGCGCTCGCGGCGCAGACCGCGCGAGCCGCGGAGCCGCGGCCGCTGTCGCTGGCCGAGGCGGTGGCGATGGCTGAGCACAACGCGGTCGGGGTGGTGCTCGCCCAGGGACAGGCGCGCAACGCCAACGCCGGGGTGCGCTCGGCGCTGGGGGCGTTCATCCCCAGCCTCTCGCTCAGCGCCGGCGCCACGCGCCGGCTCGGCACCACCAGCACCACGCGGGTCGAGAACGGCCAGGTGATCACTGTCGCTCCCGACCCGTGGTCGTCGAACCTCGGGCTGAGCGCGGGCGTGGAGCTGTTCGACGGCGGCCAGCGCTTCTTCGAGCTCAGCCAGGCCCGCTCCAACAAGGTCTCGGCCCAGGTCGGCCAGACCACGGCGATGTGGCAGGCGGCGCTGGCGGCCAAGCAGGCGTACTTCAACGTCCAGGCCGCGCGCGAGAGCCAGACTGCGGCCGCCGCGCAGCTCGATCAGGCCCAACAGCAGCGCACCGTGTCGGTGGCGCGCACCCGGGCCAAGGCGGCGACGCGCTCCGATTCGCTGCGTGCCGAGATCCAGGTGCGCAGCGGCGAGCTGGCGATGCTCCAGGCGCAGACCGACAAGGCCTCGGCCGATGCGGCGCTGGCGCGCGCGGTCGGCTCGCTGGAGCCGGTGACCGCGGCGGCCGCCGACAGCCTCGAGAGCGGGACGCTGGCGATGGACGACGCCGCGCTGTCCGCGCTGGTCGAGGACGCGCCCTCGGTGCGCGGCGCGCGCGCCCAGCTGGACGCGGCGCGCTCCGCGCAGCGCAGCACCTGGACCTCGTACCTGCCCTCGGTGAACGCGACCTGGTCGCGATCCGGAACCGGCACCGGCGGCTCGCCGGCGTTCGGCCCCGACGACCTCGACTACAACGCCTCGCTGCGGCTCGGCCTCTCCTTCCCGCTCTTCGACCAGTTCAACCGCGAAGCGCGCGTGACCCAGTCCTCGGTCGCGGTCGCCAACGCCGACGCGGCGCTGCGCGATGCCCGGCTCGCCGCCCGCCAGTCGCTCACCGACGGGCTCGGCGCGTTCAAGGGCGCCGCGCAGCGGGTGGCCTCGCAGGCGGCGACCGTGGAGGCGGCGGAGGAGGACCTGCGGGTCCAGAAGCAGCGCTACGCCGTCGGCGGCTCGACGCTGCTGGATGTGCTGACCTCACAGACCGTGCTCGATCAGGCGCGCCGCGATCTGATCCGGGCCCGATATGACCGGCGCGTGGCCAAGGCCCAGCTCGAGGCCCTGGCCGGACGGGACCTGTAACGCCGGCCGCGGCCGGATCCGAAGGGAGACAATCGTGAAACTCAATCCGAGAACCCGGCTCGCCCTGGCGCTGATCGCGCTGGTGGTGGTCGCCACCGGGGCGGTGTGGATCGTGAAAGGAACGCACAAGAACACCACTGCGACCGTGGCCACGCAGCCGGTCGAGCGCCACGACATCGCCGTCACCATCGAAGCCTCCGGGGCCATCGAGCCGGTGGACCTGGTGGAGGTGAAGTCCAAGGCGTCGGGCACCATCACCTCGATGCCGGTCTCGGTGGGATCGCAGGTGAAGTCGGGCCAGCTGCTGGTGCAGATCGACGCGCGCGACGTGCGCAACCAGTACGACCAGGCCGCGGCGGCGCTGCGCGCGGCGCAGTCCAAGGTGGATGTCTCCAAGGCGCAGAAGGGGCGCTCCGATGGATTGTTCTCGCAGGGCATCATCACCGCGGACGAGCACGAGGCTGCGATTCTGGACTTCGCGAACGCCCAGGCGGCGCTGGTCGCGGCCCGCACCAATCTGGATCTCGCCAAGCAGAAGCTCGACGACGCCCGGATCGAGGCGCCAGTGGCCGGCACGGTGCTGTCCCAGGCGGTGACCTCCGGGCAGGTGATCTCCTCGGCGACCTCCTCGGCCAGCGGCGGCACCAGCCTGCTCACCATGGCCGACCTGAGCCGCATCCGCATGCGGGCGATGGTGGCCGAGACCGACGTCGGCAACGTACACCCGGGCCAGCGCGCCACCGTCACGGTCGACGCGTTCCCCAACCGCACCTTCGAAGGCATGGTCGAGAAGATCGAGCCGCAGGCGGTGGTGGTGCAGTCGGTCACCAACTTCCCGGTGCTGGTCTCGCTCTCGAACGAGGACGGGGCGCTGCTGCCGGGGATGAACGGCGATGTCTCGCTGGTGGTGGACCGCCGCTCCGGCGTGCTGGCGGTGCCGGTGGACGCGGTGCGCAGCATGCGCGAGGCGCTGGTGCTGGCGCCTTCGCTCGGCCTGAACGCGGACTCGGTGCGCGCGGAGCTCACGCGGCAACGCGCCGCGGGCGGAATGGGCGGGGGCATGCGCGATTCGGCGGCGGCGGGCGC